>DRLX01000456.1 GCA_011322715.1 Desulfobulbaceae bacterium | reverse complement strand
TGGGCATGGAACGGCTGGTCCTGCTCATGGAACAACAGGAAAACGCAACTCCGCCCAAACCGATGACAGATCTTTTTGTTGCCGCTCTGGGTAAAAAAGCCGCTGAACACGCCTCTATCCTCATTCATGCGATACGAAAACTCGGCCTGACGGCAGCCATGGACTACAGCGGCCGCAGCCTCAAAGCGCAGATGAAGCAGGCAGGTCGTTTGAACAGTCGGTTCACCCTGATCATCGGCGAAAATGAACTGGCCTGCAATGAAGGGGTATTACGGGACATGAACACCCAGGAACAGACCAAATTTTCCCTGTCATCGTCCATGGATGAACAGGCACAACACATAACGGCCCTCCTGTCCGCCTGACGGGCCGAATTCTTCCCGGGACAATAACGCCCCGGCAGACTATTATTTGGAGCAGATAGACAATGGATGCACTTGGAACACTTCAGCGTACACATACCTGCAATGAGCTTGGTAATGATCATCTGGGAGAAGAAGTTATTCTCATGGGATGGGTACTCCGACGCCGGGATCATGGCGGTGTTATCTTCATAGACCTGCGTGACCGCTGGGGTATTACCCAGGTTGTCTTTAACCCGGAGCTGAATGAAGAAGTCCACCGGAAAGCGCACCGGCTGCGCAGCGAATGGGTATTGGCCGTTCGCGGTCGGGTTGAACGACGACCAGGAGACATGGCCAATCCAAAGTTAAAAACCGGCTCCATTGAAGTCCTCGTCGATGAACTGCATATATTAAATACCAGTAAAACCCCGCCCTTTCCCCTGGATGAAGATGTTGAAATTTCCGACAATCTGCGTCTCCAGTACCGATACCTCGACCTGCGGCGGCCGGAAATGGCGGCCAAACTTGTTATGCGTCATAAGGCGGTCCAGGCTGTGCGTTCTTTTTTATCCGACAATAACTTTCTTGAAATAGAGACGCCGGTACTTACCCGCTCAACCCCTGAAGGCGCACGGGATTACCTGGTACCCAGCCGTGTCAATACAGGTCGTTTCTATGCCCTGCCCCAGTCGCCCCAGCTCTTCAAGCAGATGCTGATGATCTCGGGCATGGACCGCTATTTCCAGGTGGTGAAGTGCTTTCGCGATGAAGATCTCCGGGCGGACCGACAGCCGGAATTTACCCAGATTGATATGGAGCTCAGCTTTATCCATGAAGAAGAGATCATCTCTATTACCGAGGCAATGATCAAGGCAGTGTTTACCGCCACTCGAGGCATTGAACTCTCCCCACCCTTTGCGCGTATGACCTATGACGAGGCCATGCGCAGATTCGGCACGGACCGCCCCGACACCCGGTTTGGTCTGGAGCTGATCGACCTGACTGAAGACCTGCGCGGCTGCGGTTTTAAGGTCTTTAACTCAATCATTGAAAAGGGCGGCGTGGTCAAGGCGATCAATGCCAGGGGATGTGCAACATTTTCACGCAAGGATCTCGATAATCTCACCGAATATGCGGGACGATTCGGTGCCCGCGGCATGGCCTGGATCAAGATCAAAAACGATGAATGGCAGTCACCGATAACCAAGTTTTTCAATAAAGATGAGTTGGCCGCCATGGGTAAGTCCCTTGATGCCCAACCGGGTGACCTGATCCTTTTCGGTGCAGACAACCTGGATATTGTCCAGCAGGTACTTGCCGAATTACGCCTTGAGCTGGCAAGACGGCTTGAACTGATCGACAACGACACGTTTAATTTTCTCTGGATTACCGACTTTCCACTGCTGGAGTATGACCATGAGCAGAAACGTCATACCGCCGTCCACCATCCATTCACTGCACCACAGGATGATCAGCTTGAATTACTTGAGACCGACCCCGGCAAGGTAAAGAGCAGGGCCTATGACCTGGTATTAAACGGCAATGAAATCGGTGGAGGATCCATCCGGATTCACCAGAGGGATGTCCAGGAAAAAGTTCTACAGGCCCTCGGTATTGACCAACAAGAGGCCGAAGAAAAATTCGGTTTTCTCCTGCGGGCCCTGGAACTCGGCGCCCCACCCCATGGCGGTATCGCCTTTGGCGTCGACCGACTGATGATGCTGCTCACCGGCTCCGAGTCCATTCGCGACGTCATCGCCTTTCCCAAGACACAGAAGGCAACCTGTCCACTGACCGAGGCCCCGGCGCCGGTATCACGTAAACAACTGACGGAACTCTCCCTGCGGCCCGACTGGAAGGAGAAATAGAAAAAAACGTTCAAGCGTTCAAGCGTTCAAGCGTTTAAGCGTTTAAGCGTTTAAGCGTTTAAGCGTTTGGGCGTTTGGGCGTTTGGGCGTTTGGGCGTTTGGGCGTTGTCCTCATCCCACAAGCCGATAGCCCCTGCCCTGATCGCTGCCCCAATAAAAACGGGTCTTTGCTATAGTTGCGGAACGAGTTGCACCTATACGGTCTGGAAAGAAAATTTTAAGAGCTTTTTAATTCTCCTAATACCGACAAATAAAATACTAACCTAACGATAGATAACCTATTGAAAATTTAATATAATTTCCAATCATAACAGATATAACTTCCGCAACTATGACAAAGACCAAAAATTATTGTCGTTGAAGTAACAGGAGCTGATCTTTCGATTTGCAATGCCCCGTGGAAAACACCCAGGATATCAATGGGGCCATCAGTAATGAGGTAAGCAATCCGGTAATGGCCATATAAGAGAATACAAATCTCACCTTCCGGCTCTTCACGGTACTTATAGCCGATTTCAGGAAAATCACTCAGGAGTTGAGCTTTCTCATAGATGCCGGAAATGACTTTCCCGGCAGCGGTAGGATTGTCTTGGCAATGTATTCGTAAATTTCCTTTATCCATTGTGCGGCTTCATGTGACCATCTTATTTCCGCCATGCCCTGATCCGACCGGCCATTTCATCATTTGAGATCGCCTGGCCGCTTCGGACATCTTCCATACCACGGTCAATCATTCTTTCAAAGGCCAGTTCCCTCATGATATCTTCGCAGGAAGCATCTTCCGGCAACGACAGGACAACCTCGGTAATTTTTTTTCACTGTTTGTGGCTGCACTTGAGTCCCTCCTGCATTAAAAAGTAAGCGTTCAAACATTTAATCGTTTGAACGCTTGAACGTTTTCATCATTCCACAACCCGATAGCCCTTGCCCTCGATCGCGGCCCTGATAACCTCGATGGGGGCATTGCCCTCATAATCAATTTTGCCGGTATCCAGGTTCACAGCCACTTTCCTGATACCCTCAATCTCCTCCAGCGCCTTACGTGCGGTTTCAGCGCAGTGTCCGCACTTCATTCCTTGAACCTTAATCGTTGTCATAGACTTTTCCTTTCCAGTACAACAACCCCTTCCGGGATCGGTGTACATCATTGTTGAATTTTATCGATAATGGCGGTTGTTGAACACTGATGTTCAAAACCCACCCGTACAACCCTGCCGCCTGCTGCCTTTACTTCCGCAGCCCCCACTATCTCATCCTCGGGCCAGTCCGCACCCTTAACGAGGACATCGGGCATAAGCGTTGTTATTAACCGATGCGGTGTATCCTCATCAAAAAGAACGACAAAGTCCACGCAACCCAGAGCGGCAAGCACTCTTTGCCGGTCCTGCTCACTGTTGACCGGTCGATCGGCACCTTTCAGCGCCCTGACGGAACGATCTGAATTCACGCCGACAATCAAAAAATCCCCGGCACGGCGGGCATGCTCAAGATAACTGACATGACCACTGTGCAGCAGGTCAAAGCAGCCGTTGGTAAAAACCACCCGACTGGACTGCCTGCGAATCTTATGCACCTTTTCGCTAAGAGCGGCAAGAGTACATATTTTATCACTATCCGAATGCAGCCAGGGTCGCTCCCCAACACTGCAGAAACGATGACGCAGCTCCAGCAGTTCAGTCGGATCAAGTGGAACACACAACCCTTCTTCTCCATTTCCGGCTTCGGCAAGAATACGACCGTCAGGAGCAATAACCATGGAATGACCGGCTAGGATCGTTTTTCCTGCACGGCCGCAACTGTTGCAGGCCACCACAAAAACCTGGTTCTCTATTGCCCTGGCCCGAAGCAATATGCGCCAGTGATCAACCCTGCTCTCCGGCCATTGCGCCGATACAACCAGCAGAGGCGCGCCAAGGGATGCATGGTGACGAGCAAGATCGCCGAATCTGAGATCATAACAGACCAAGGGCCCGAGATCGGCCGCAGGAGTCGCAATCGGAGCAGGTCGATTTCCGGCTGACAAAACCTCTTCTTCTTGCCACAGAGGAAACAGATGCTGTTTACGATACCGGCCAAGCACACCATTGCCGGCCACCACAAACATGGTGTTCCAGGGCTTGTCCCGTGGATCGTCGCCGGCAGGTTCGAGCAGGGAACCTGCAACAACCAGCCCAGACCCGGCACAAATGGCCTCGAGCTTCTCAAGTATTTCCGGGGTGGCTGCCGCCATTGCCGTGTAATCGTTGACCGCAAAACCGGTTGCCCACAATTCCGGCAGTACGACCAGACTCCCTTTGGGCGGTTGACACTTTGCAAGCAATCGTTCCACGGTGACAAAATTGGCCGCCGGGTCTCCGGTCGCAATCTCAAACTGCAGAAAAGCAACCTGGGTAAACAGTTCCTCCGCTGTCATCATTTCTCTCCAAGGGCCACCACGGCCAGACGTCTTGGGCTGAACGTAAGGAACTCTCCTTCATGATACAAAGGCAGAAGCGACTGATCGTCCAGAAACGGCAGCAACGATTCCCGGGAAAGATCTACACCAAGACGGGCGCATACTTTCAGCGCAAGGCCGCGCACAACATGATCACCGGAATGCAGGTAAGGCGGGATATCTTCCGTCAACCCCAAGGCAAGCAGCAAGTCTCTGCGCCGATCACACAACCTGTCAAAACCCCACAACAACCCCCGCTGCAGGATTTCATGTTCAAGATAGTTGCCGTCCTGTTCCAGTTCCGGACCATCGGGTCGGGCATAGGAAATCAGCATATGAATATATTCACCGGCCAGGCCTGCATGCTGATGCATGATCTCGGCCATGGACTCGGGTGCTCCCCAGCCGATTCCCCCTGATTCGTCATTCAAACTCCAGAGCAGACGCCGCATTATTATGCGGGCCTCTTCCATATCTTCTTCGGCCAGACGCGCCACCATCATGCCCATGGCGCTGATCGCGTGCCAACGCAGCAGGTCGTCGTCCCGACATATGGCGGAAAACAGAACATTAATGACCTGCTTGGCAGGATAACGGCCGATATCGGTCAACACCCCGGCAAGGTCCTTTGCGGACAACAGAGATAAAATTTCTTTTTTAACGGCACGAGTTCCCATGATCAGGCACAGTCCGGCTGAAAAAAAAGAAACGGGTACATTGTCCCGCCAACAGGCCCGTAAGCCCGCTTACTCACCGGCGCCGGGCAGGGTGAAGGCACGCTTGCCGACTTCCGCATCAAGCAGAAATAATCCCGAAGAATTGTCCTTAATCAGTTCCAGCTTGTCGACAATTTCACCGACGGACGCCTCTTCCTCAACCTGCTCGGTAACAAACCACTGCAGAAAGATCCTGGTGGCATGATCTTTTTCCTGCTCGGCAAGATCGACCAGATCATTAATCAAGCCGGTCACCATCCGTTCATGCTTGAGGATATGCTTAAATGCAGCCAGAGGCCCTTTCCAGCTGGTTTCCGGCTTGTCAATCAACTCAAGCGTCACCCGACCGCCCCGTTCATTAACAAAATCGTAAAATTTCATGCCATGCAGGAGCTCTTCCTGGACCTGACCCCGCATCCAGGTGGCAAATCCGCCCAGACTG
>DRLX01000455.1 GCA_011322715.1 Desulfobulbaceae bacterium | reverse complement strand
GGCTGCTCATTCATAGATCAATTCCCGCGAACGTCCTCTTTATTTTTCTCATCCTGTTTATTCTTTTGTCTGCCCAGATGCCCATGAAAAAGACGGGAAAAAAAACCCTCCTCTTCCTCTTCGCAACAGAGATCATCAAACTCACAGAGCAGCTCTCGCTGCCGCTTACTCAAGCCGGTCGGTGTCTGTACCTGCACCTCAACGATCATATCGCCACGCCTGCGGCCCCGCAGGCTGACCACACCTTCACCCCGTAACGTGAAATGGTGTCCGGACTGGGTTCCTTCGGGAATCTTCAAGCTGGAAAAGCCGTCAATGGTAGGAACTTCAATCTCGCAACCAAGGGCGGCGCGAACCATTGACAAAGGATACTTGAGATAAATAGTCTGGCCGTCCCGCTGAAAAAAATCATGGGCGTCTACATGGATGACGATATAAAGGTCCCCGGACTGTCCGCCACGACGTCCTCCCTCTCCTTCACCGGTAAGACGCATCCTCGAACCGGAATCAACACCGGCTGGAATCTTCAGATTGACTTTTTTGGTGCGGTTGACCAAGCCTGATCCATTGCAATCCGCACAAGGCTCACTGATAACCTGTCCACTGCCATGGCACTGCGGGCAGGTGGAACTGACCTGAAAAAAACCCTGCGAACGTATCACCTGTCCCCGCCCACCACAACTCGGGCAGGTCTGAGGACTGTGGCCCGGCCTGGCACCGGATCCCTCGCAGGTCCAGCAGGTTTCCCTTTTTGTGATTTCAATCTCGCGCTCTACCCCATGCACGGCTTCCATGAAGGTTATTTCAAGATCATAACGAAGGTCATCCCCCTGAACCGGGCCATTGGGGTCCCGCTGTCTTCGATTACCAAACCCAAACAAATCACCAAAGATATCACTCATATGGGAGAAAATATCTTCACTGGATCCCGGACCGTGATATCCGGTATTTTTCAGACCTTCATGGCCATAGGTATCATAGAGTTGTCTTTTGCCGGCATCACTCAACACTTCATAGGCCTCGGCCGCTTCTTTAAAACGGGCCTCGGCTTCGGCATCTCCGGGATTACGATCCGGATGATATTTCATTGCCAGTTTACGATATGATTTTTTAATCACATCGCCGTCGGCATCCCGGGAAACACCGAGAATTTCATAATAACACTTCTTCATAACCTACCGATTGAATTTTTCCGCAAAAAATCAGGATACCGTCTTTTCTACGTGCGAATCGGACACAAGACTCCTCTTTCAGGCTGTGTAGACATCAGGAAGATTCAGTTGCGGCCTCACTCTCCTGGGCCGCAGCACGCTCGGCCTCTAATGTTTTTCGTTCTTCGGGAAGTTCAAAAATATTGTCAAAGGTAACTTCGCCGGCTGCAATTTCACGCAGCGTCATGACGATTTCCTTGTTTTTTCCCGGAACCAGAAACGGTTCCCCTTGCCGATGCTGGCGAATTCGTTCAACCGCCAGGTGAATAAGGGAAAATCGATTGTGATTGCCGACGGTTTCCAGGCAATCTTCGACAGTAATACGAGCCATATGTATATTCTCCGGACAATGTTGACGCAGGCGGCATAAACTGTTTCACCCGCCATCACGGGCACCCACGCTGAATATTCTTATTCTGTAATCATTTTATAAAAATTGGCAAGTGCAACCACGGACCTGTTTTCAACCAAAACTGAGATTTCAGGATCGTTCAAATGGATTTCGCAGAAGCAACGTCTCCTCTCGATCAGGACCAACGGATACGATGACAGGGGCAACACCTGAGATATCTTCAATGCGTTTAACATAGTCTCTGGCTGCTTGCGGCAGATCCTCATAGGAACGAACAGAGCTGATATCCTGCTCCCAACCGTCGACCTCTTCATAGACAGGCTTGGCTTTAATCGTTTTTCTGATATTTCCGGGCATACAGGTAAACTCTTCATCATCAACCGTATATTTACGGGCGATATTGAGCTTCTTCCTCCCGGAAAGAACATCAAGCTTAGTAATAGCCAGGCCGGTCAACCCATTTAATCGTACGGCATCATTGGCCACCACCATATCCAGCCAGCCGCAGCGACGACGACGGCCGGTGGTTGCGCCGAACTCTCCACCCTTTTTCTGTAAGGCATCTCCGATGGGGTCACCCTCGGGGAGTTCCGTCGGAAAAGGCCCTTCTCCAACCCGGGTGGTATATGCTTTGAGGATTCCGATCACCTCATCTATATGGGCAGGACCAAAACCGGAACCTATGCAGGCATTACCGGCAATGGTGTTCGATGAAGTGACAAAGGGATAGGTCCCGTGATCGATGTCAAGTTGAGTCCCCTGGGCGCCCTCAAACAAGACATTCTTTCCGGCCTTGCGGGCCGTGTCCAGGGCAACGGAGACATTTCCGATAAACGCGGAAAGCGTATCGGCATACTTTTCGAATTCCGCCTTGATTTCGTCAAACGAAGCGGGTTCGGCGTTATACTGTTTGGTCAGATAGAAATTCTTTTCCTCAATATTGGCCTGCAATTTATCAAGGAGTTGTCCCCAATCCAGGAAATCACCCGCCTTGATGCCGACACGTCCCACTTTATCCATGTAACAGGGTCCGATACCGCGGCCGGTGGTGCCGATTTTCTTTCCCTTTGCAAGGGAGGCTTCACGGGCATGATCGAGCATCTTGTGATAGGGCATGATGAGATGTGCATTCTCGCTGATCATGAGACGTTCCGGGGTAACGGGCAGTCCCTTTTCTTTGAGCTCCTCCATTTCCTGCAGGAGCACACCAGGGTCGATGATCACGCCATTGCCGATCATGCAGGTCTTTTTCTGGTAGAGAATGCCCGAAGGAATAATGTGAAAAACATATTTTTTTCCGTCTACAACCAGGGTATGACCGGCATTGTTACCGCCCTGAAAACGAACGATACAGTCGGCATAATTTGTCAACAGATCAACAACTTTCCCTTTTCCCTCATCACCCCACTGGGTACCAACCACCACCACGCCGGCCATGGAAATCTCCTCATAAATTCATTGCGTACATAAAAAAGGCTGACCTGACTTCCCTTCGGGAAGACAGCAGCCATCAGAACCGGAAAAATATAGCCGACAGAGAGAAAAAAGTCAAACCCGAGCAACGAAGTCCAAGTTCACCTTTCAACCAGTTATTTTTGTGTTATTTTTAGAAGTTACTTCTTGGTCAAAAAAGCCTTTACCAATGGGTCGGACGTGACAATGAAATATACGGTACCGGTTGCCGTTTGTTTTTTCGCAGCCGATTGAGACATTTTATCGCCCTGTTTTTCCTCTTTCCCACTATCGCCCGTAATTTCTATTTCAGAGTTGAGCTTTACGGTAGCAATAATACCAAGCCCGGGAATCTGTTTATTTTTTTTTGCCCTTTCAAAATCCTCTTCCGAAATAGCCCCGTGCCTGTTATACGCCCAATAAACGATCTTTTCATGGGCCATCGCAGTCGGCAAACCAAACCGATCCATCAAGTCAGCCACAATGAATTTTAACTGTTTTTTGTCTGCCTTGGGAACCCGTTTATAGAGGGCAAGCACGGAATCGGTTTTTCTTTCCACAACCACAAAGAGATCCTGGTCGACAAATTTATAGGTCCCGGCATAGGCTTTTTGACCGGGATGTTCCCCGGCTATTTTTTTCTGCTCCATTGAGAGTTTTTTTCCAATACTATATCCTTGAAGACCCAGATTAAGCCGAGCAACTTCTGCAGTCAGATTTTCTCCGCTCTCAGCCATGGCTTGAAGAGACGGCAGCAGGGTAAACAAGAACAGCAAACAAAAAAGCAGACGGGGACTACTTCGTCGTCGATGTAAATCGATCATTGTTACAAAACCTCCCGAATAAAAAGCCCCGGTTCCCATGCAGGGAACCGGGGCGATAACTGTTAATGGAAGACGGAAACGGTTACTTCTTTTCTCCGTATCGTTCGGTTTGCTCCGCCTTGATTGCAGACATGGTGGCCTCGCCAAATCCCTGTTTATACCACTGATGTTCCGGACGTGCAAGGATCTCATTAACGGCCTTTTCATACTTGGCGGTCATGTTGTGTTCCTTGGCCAGTTTCATCAACTCAGGGATGAACTCATAGTAAAAATGTCTGGCAACCTCATACAGGCCATGCCAGTGAACGTAGTCAGGCCCCTGCATGGCAGCGCCGTGGCGGGCACGACGCCCTTCATGATGCCAGATCTCAAACCAGGTCCAGCCCAGTGGCGAATGGAAAGGGGAGCCTTTGACCAGGCCGTCCTTTTTGGCCATGCCGTACAACTTTTGGGTCGGTTTGGCAAATTTATCATTATAGGTCACAACCAGTGAATCGAACTGTTTGTAAAAGCCCTCAACCTGCTGCATACCGTGACAGGACTTACAGACACCCTTCATGTTATTGCGGCGGTCTTCCCAGGAGAGAACCTTGACGACCTGTTTTTGCGCCGTTACTTTTTTAAATTTTCCGTTCTGGACGACATAGGTTTTATAGGTGGCCTTCTGACCAACCTGAGGTGCAATGTCGCCGGGAATATCAGCAACAGTACCGTCGGCAAATATTGCCCGGTTCAGCTTGACGGAAATTTTAGGCCGCAGGGTCCATGAAATACGATCGCCGACATTATGAGTATTCTGGGCGATACCTCCGTCTAGTTTGACATAAGCTCCCATGTGACAGGTTGAACAGGTAGGTGCGGTATAATAATCCTTGCCCAGTACCCAGGTACCGTTCTTCAGGATATTCATCCCGTTGGCCCCTGCTGTGCGCAATGCTGAATAATACGCAATACCATGCTTGGACTCTTCATAGACCTCCTTTTGCGGATGATCAGGGCCAAGATGACATTTGCCACAGTTCTCGGGCTGACGTGAAACGGATGACCTGAAAGAATGTTTGGAGTGACAGGCCATACAGGAACCCTTGGAACCATCCGGGTTGAGACGGCCGATACCGGTATTGGGCCAGGTCATTGGATCGATCATGACGGCGCCGGTCTCGCGATGAAGCGGTTTACCGTTTTTATCCTTGAGGACCTTAATAATACCGCCGTGACACTGCCAACAGGCATTAACGGCATCAGCCTTGGTGTCGGGCATAGAGCAGATCACCTCGCCAAGAACATTGTCCAGCGAGGCCATAATCTCACCGGCGGTGGCATGGTGCGAATTAACCATCTCCTTTACTTCGCGCTCATGACAGAACTTACAGTCCAACGGTGAAATAATAGTCTTGATAAAAGCACCCTCATGATTATAACCAAGCTCGTCACCCTTGTCCGCCGCATGACAGTTGTAACAACCGATCTGTCCATCCTGGGCGGCGGCATGGGGAGAATGTTTCCACTGCTGCACCAGAGAATTATTTTCTTTCAAATGGCAGTTAATACATTTTACATTGATTGCCTTGACTGCCGGGTCCTGGGTATTTTTTGACTGCTCGGTGGTGGCAAAGGCCGATCCGGCAGCAAAAAGTCCGAGGACCGCAATACAAAATGCTTTTTTCAAATGTTTCATTCAGTTTCCTCCTGATATGAACCTCAAGTTACAATAAAAACCCGGGCAATTCGTTCCCCGAACCACCGGCAGACTTCATTGGTCCGCTCTACTCCCACCATGTCTTCAACGCGCATACCCTCCTTTTCCTTTTGACGTGTTTTTTTTGCGCAAACACTTTTTCAACCTGTCAGGCAGACTGCCCCTCCACTGCCGGATCGTCGTCAAGCCAAAAGGGAAAGACCTTGCTGAGCAGCCAGAGAAAGACGATAGGCAGAACCATTATAATTGCGGAGACGATGATTCCCTCCTTGGTGAAAAACCCGGGATGAAAGACCGCGTGTCCCCGTTCACTCTTGGACATCAACTGTCCGCCGATAACAACATTCCAGCGCATGAGTAAAACCTGAACAAGAATCATGGCGGAAAGAATCGAACCCCACTTCATCACGAATTTATCGGAAAACTTGACCAGGGACAAAACACCCAGGGCAACAAAGGGAATCAGGGAGAAAATTCCAACCTGAGCCACGATAAAGCTCCAGTACAGCGGCCCCGTGTAGAGATCCCGCAGGGCCTCCCAGTGATGGGTCGCCATATAGGCATGGGAAAAGAGCTCAAGCATCTCAAAAACGAAATCAAGAATAAAACATCCCCACAAAAACTTGATCAATGTCCGAACGCAATCCATATCAATGGGCTTGTTGGTATACTTTCGTATAACAATATAGGAAAGAATAATACCGGCGATTCCGGACACACTGGCCGAGAGCAGAAAGATGACCGGCATAAGCGGTGTGGCCCACATGGGATTGGCCTTGACACCTCCGAAGATAAAGCCGACATATCCATGCAGGGTACAGGCCATGGGGATACCGATGGCGGCCAAAAAAGCGGTAATCTTATGATCAACCTTCAGGGCTTCAGGGGACAGATTATCGCTACCCAGGGTCAGGATACCGTAGAGCAGTTTCATGCCGCCGTGCGCCTTCTTTTTCAGGGCGACCAGGGTCGGTCGGTAAATGAATAGAATTTCAAGGATAAGGACAACCGCATAGGCGGAATAGATATAGCCGAATCCGGCCATGGCCGAAGTGGGACTCGGGGTGAGCATCATGTTCATCGCCCGCTCCGGGTGACCGAGATGGTTCAGAAGGGGAACGGTTGCAAAGGCGAGAAATGCCAGGGCAAAAACAAGGGCATATCTGGAAACGGGCTTCAATGATTCAATATGAAAAACATGATAGAGGGAAGAAACAATGAAGGCCCCGGCCACAATACCGGTAATATATGGATACAGCACGATCATCAATGACCAGAGCACATGAATATCATTAGGAAATACGTAGTTGGTTAAGGCGGTTGCCACCGCTGCTCCGTGTTCCGGACTCATCAGACCACCTCCCTTCGCAGGCCCACATAATGGAGCGACGGTTTATTGCCCATACCCGGTTTTAAAACCGAGATTACATGCGGCTGGTGCAAAATTTTATACACTTCCGATTCGTGATCGTTCAAATCTCCAAATTTACGCGCTTGTACCGGACACACATTGACGCAGGCAGGTAACAATCCCTTGCGTACCCGATGATAACACCATGTACACTTATCAGCGGTTTCGGTTTTGGGATTAATGAAACGAACCGAATAAGGACAGGCCTGGACGCAATAACCGCAGCCGACACAGCGTTTATAATCAATGAGGACAAATCCGTCCTCAGTCTGAAAGGTTGCGCCCACCGGACAGACCTGCACGCAGGACGGATGCTCACACATGTTACACAACTTGGGCACAAAGAACGTGTCCCTGGTGGGATGGGGCAGATCCTTGCGAGGTTCCTGATAACCGTCCAAGCCTCCGTTTGGGCTGTCGACATAGACGTTATCGTGGTCATCGATCACATAGCGTTCCACCCAGGTACGATAGTTACCGTCAGGGACCTTGTATTCATTTTTGTCGGCTACGCAACAGGAACCGCAGCCGATACAACGGGTAATATCAACGATAAAGGCGAATTTTTTCCCTTTTATAAACGGCCCTTTCTCTTTGCGCATACCTGGAATCTGCTCGGGAATCTTATCCAGGTCCATGGCTCCGGCGGGAATCACCAGTAACAATGAACCGGCGATGGTGCCGCCGAGAACCTTTTTGATAAATGCCCGGCGGCCCCGGGAAATTTCCTGTTCAATACCTTTCATCATTTGGGGTCCTCCTCCACGCCGACCATGGCTCTGGCCTCTTTTATCCACATGAGCGGCGCGTGAACATTATGGCACTGATTACAGATATGATCCGTTCGTACATGCTTTTCTTCGAGGTGCTGTGGCATGGAGATCATCTTGATGGATTCCTTGGGTCGTGCACGAATAATCTGATTGTGGCAGCGCAGACAGAGACGCTTGATCTCTTTCCCCTGCTTTTTAGGCAGTTTGGCGATGACCTTACCGTCCTTAACATGGTCGGCGACCGGACCGTGGCAGAACTCACATGAGACGGTATGATGGACGCCGTTGAGATGCATTTCCCTGATATAGGGATGGCAGACCAGACAGGAGGCATTGGTTCCATTGCGAATGGGACGATTCATTTCGTCAAAGATGGCATCTCCCCTGTAGTGACCGTATTCCCCGAACGATTTGGGCAGCACCCTGCCCCGTACATATACCCCGGCAACAATAACGATGACAAGAACCAGAACAATCCAGACAATATGCGTGTACGGCTTTGATTTGTATTCCGGCACCATATCCCCCTGTGCAACTTAAAAACAGCATGGCCGGACCAGGTACATCAGGCCGCAGCCACCACAATGATAAACCTACGTTGTCATAAAAACCGATGAAGAATTCTTCCATTCAGGGTCCTTTTTTC
>DRLX01000454.1 GCA_011322715.1 Desulfobulbaceae bacterium | reverse complement strand
GCTGAACCGGTTTCACTTTGATCGCAATGCACACAAAAAACTGGTTGATGCCACACTCGCAGTATTTAATCCTGATAACATGAAACGCTTCCCCAGATCGGGAAACCCTGACCATGAACTCCTGTTTATTGTCGGTATGCCAAGATCCGGAACAACATTAACGGAACAGATTCTGGCGTCTCACCCGAAGGTATTTGGTGCGGGTGAACTCACCCACATTCGCGACATTGCAGCCACGCTCGACTCACAATATCCATTCCCTCTGGGTATGCCGGGCACAAATCAGGAGACGCTTGACCAATTATCCTTCGAACATACGAAAACACTCAGGGCAATGTCTAATGGCCGGCCTTTTGTGACCGATAAGATGCCTTCCAACTTCATGTTTCTCGGATTGATTGAGTTACTGTTCCCGAATGCACGCATCTTGCATTGCATCCGCGATCCTCTGGACACCTGCCTGTCGTGCTATTTCCAGCTCTTTTCCCAAGGGCAGTACTTCTCGTACAACCACACTGATCTTGCCTTTTACTACCAGCAGTACAGAAGATTAATGACCCACTGGAAATCGACCCTGAGCATCCCGATAATGGATATTCACTACGAGGATCTGGTCAGGGATCCGGAAACAATTTCCCGAAACATGCTGGAATTTTCAGGGCTGAGCTGGCACGAAGACTGCCTTGACTTCCATAAAACAAAAAGAGCGGTTCGCACCGCAAGTTATGACCAGGTTCGTAGACCCATATATAAAAACTCTGTCAATCGGTGGAAAAACTACGAGCGCTATCTTTCACCTCTAAAAGAAGAGCTTTTCAGAACGTAATAGACAGACTGATATACATCTACGGTATTTTCCAGTCCAGAGAAATATAACCGTTAAAAGCGGATTCGCGCAGACCAGCTTCATGTTTGACTGTATCCATGTGGGGAATCCTTAGCGCATCAGGATTTCACATTCTTCCAGGTAGCAGAATAGTCGCTCTGCTGTGGAACTTTCTCAAATATATTCACTTCAGATGTTTTTCTTGCCTGGACAAGAAGATAAGCCGGTTTGCTGTTAACCATCTGGACCCGCTTCCCCAAGACTTCCGGATCCGGGAGTTTTACCCACTGAGCATCCGGAGTATCTTCATGTATGAATATCTGCTCGGTTATAAAACCGTTTGACGGTGAAAAGGCACGAAAATATAACTCCGGACTAAACTGGTAAAAACCGTGACCCATAAAATTGTTCGCCGGTGTCATTCCAAGGTAATAGCCTCCGACTTCAATCATTTCCATACAATTTTTTAGCGCCACAGGGAAATTAAATACATGCTCGAGCGTTCCACCATCAATTACAACTGAATACTTGCCTTTATAATGTTCCGGTATTGCCTCGTTCATATCATGTATACAGGTCGCACTTTCATAATCGGAGGCATCAAATGATGCGATTTCGGTCGCGCCGAGCAGACGTAAAAATGGCTCAGCAAACCGGTTGTCTTCACTTAGTACTTTTTGAGCCTGGTCCTTACTGTCTTCAAAACCGAAATGCTTTAGCAACACATCCAATGTATCCGCAAAGAGGTGCATCCGCTGACGCCCGATCATTGCAGACCGTTCAAATCTTACACCAGACGCCCTTGCTGTCAGCAGGAACTTCACGCCGTTCGTATCAAATCCCATAGTTCACCTTTAAATATAACCGGCCTCATACAACAGACAACAGGGAATGCCAGATAGCGAGGATATCCTCCTGCTCTCTTGATGGAGAGTAGGTCTGTCTTACAAACTCCGATGCTTTTTCTGCTTTACGCCCGATCTTATCCGGTTCTGCTGCCGAAAGCCTTATCAATTTCTCCACGGTATCCGCAAACCCGACCATATCACCAATCTGTATCGGGTAGGAAAACTCAGTATCAAAGTATTCACGACCTCCAAAACCGTCATAACCAATAACGACACATCCACAAGCCATAGCTTCTGCCGGTGGCAACGGGCAACCTTCCGGGTAACCAAAGCTCAGGAAGAACATTGATTCCCTCATGATCTCGGCGACCTCTGCTTCGCTCCGGTTTTCTATTGCGACAACCTTGAAATCACCCAGCACGTCCCGCAGATTGAGAATACCAAGCACTTGTAAGGCATCTTCTGCGTGCTTTCTTGGCATAAAACAGATCTGTTTTTTCTTTTGGCTACTGAAGCTGAACTGATCGACATTGATCGCATTGTGGATACGCCATACCTGCAGTCCTGGGAATACATACTCCAGGTACTGCTTACTGTCCTCAGACACCACAATGGCACCCGGGAATTCATCATTATGGGTATAGGCAAGGTCAAAATCCTGCTGCATGACTGTCTCGGTCGTCTGCCCCAGAAAGGTATAACGACAATTCTGGTTAAAGATAATTTTTTTAACTTTGCTGCCGATCATCGGCATATCGCTCATTCCTGTGATATTGGGACCATATATTTCTGGAATAACCAGAAAGTCCGTATCAATCAGGCGGGTACTCTGCAGATAGGCGACACGCGTCGCATTTTCAAACCAACTACAGCGGAATCCCGGTGTCTGGTGCAGCACCGCCGCATCAATGCCATTCCGATTCAACACGTCCACATGCCGGTAGAGAATCTTGATGCCACCGGATGGCTTGTTATTGTCCGGAGATAATACATATACCGTCACGGTATTCGCCTCTTTACAGGATACACGGGATAATCAGCAACAGACGATCGGCTCATTTATACTATCCTTTAGAATCATGGCACCAGGAAATTTATGACTTCCAATGAAGCCTGCAGACCGGGAGACAGCTATTTTTATAGTGGAATTCAGGTGGTTACTCAAATTTCAGTATCACCTTGTTCTGCATCGCAGGCCAGTTAAATTTTCTCCAAAAACGCTATTATAAAGGTCTATTTATTTATACATGACCCTGCGGTAAACTGTAAAGTCCGTGACATAACAGATTATCTAAAACACTGGATTTTGGTCAGCACCTGGTATAAAAACTGATTGGAGACCATAGCCCCCCCCCCGCCTTACCGACGGGAATTGTACCCCGCTCCTTTTGCCGAAAAACCGTGACTTACCGCACAGCCTTATCACCCGGCACATTAAACTCAAATCGCACATCCAGAAACTTGTCAGTGATTTTGTCGGCGAACGTTTTTCCGGCCATGTAATCGGCTTACACATACGTGGTCCCGGTCGCATTGATTGTGGCGCGCCCGGCCTGCGCAGCCGTTATCCCTGCAAGAATGGAGTACCTTTTACACAGTACTTCAGATTTGCAGACGCACAACTCGCTGCCTATCCCCATGCACAGATCTTCGCAAGCTCAGATTCATCATTTGTTATGCGTGAATAACCCAATACTATGGCGAAAAAGCCATGCCCTATCCATCAACAAGAAGTGCCTTTGGTGAAATGCATAATCGCGCGCATCCTGCCAACAAAGGTAAAACATTTCCCCGCTACAAGCTTGGCGAAGATGTTCTCGTGGAAGCATATATTTTTTTCCCATACAAACTACTTTGTTCACGGCAACAGTAATGTCGTAAATTACACGCCATGCCTGAACCCGTTGCTAAAACATAAATACGTGTACTAAAATCCCCTTACTGACGAATTTCTGAATCCGTGGAACCTCTGATAAATTCGGGGTCCACGTTATTGCGAGCAATGCATGACCATCTCATAGCATGGAATCAGTCCGTTAAAGATTGCCGCGTCGCGTCGTTCCTCGCAATAATGAATTAATCGGAGGCTCCTTACGTTTTTTAGCTTGAATCAATCCCGTTTTTTCGGCATGGTGAGCAACCCGGTATCATGAATTACTACCTCTCTCATCATGCACACGAGAAACCATGTTAGGCAAAACCTGTGGAGCAGGCCGGCACAGCCATGACCTTATTTGAAAGCAGATTTCACACGGCAGTCCAGTATTTTCAGTCTGGACGGCTGGAAGAAGCAAAATCTGTTGGCAAACAACTGCTGCAACAACAACCCAAAGCCCCCGGGGTGTTACAGCTACTTGGTGAAATAGCGATGCAACAGGGGAACAGCACCCTTGCAAAAAGCATGTTCAGCCTGGCAGTCGATAGCGCCCCAAAGAATCCCCAGGCACATTACCGCCTTGCCAATGTGTTGCTTACCCTTCGACAAAACCCTGCTGCTGCGCAGCATTACCGTAGAGCCATACGACTCAAACCGGATTACTGGCAATGTCATGTCAACCTTGGAGTGCTATGGAGATCAGAGGGCCGCTTCAATGAAGCGCGGCAGCATTTCGAGCAAGCGTTGAGCTATAACCCAGGCCTCACGGTCGTATCCTGCTATCTACTGGACCTGATGCTGTCTCTTGGCGAACTGGGCACAATCAAAAAATGGTCCGGAAAAATCAATTCTCTGATTCAGCGTTGTATTACCGATAAGCAGGTGAATG
>DRLX01000453.1 GCA_011322715.1 Desulfobulbaceae bacterium | reverse complement strand
CTTCGAGGAACAACGCAAAAAGGGCCACAGACATATTGAAATATTTCGAGGAACCCTTTTTGCACTGTGACACAGCAGGTATGGTATTTTCAGGCCTTGCAGTAGATCGCTTGTGAAATATGTGGGTTAAATCCTTCCCTTATCAGATAACTTCTATACATCAAAGCCATGGATGCCGCCACCTCCCGTACTATTCGCATAGGAAACATGAATATCGGCCTGATCGGCCTGGATATCGCCATCAATACGGCAGTGGCACAGCAGCTGACCGAAGCGGAGGCGATGGATTTTCTCTACCGGGAGGTAAAAAAACGCAACTATATCCCAGCGGCTATGGAAGAACAATATAAAATAGCGCTCTTTAAGGAATATGCAAGACATCTGCGAGGAGAAAACAGCGGCATTAATGGTCTGGTTATCCGAATTTTCGGGCCCGGATGTGTCAGTTGCAATGGTTTGCAGAAGCTGGTTATCGAGGTGCTGGCGAAAATGGACATAGCAGCCGATATTGAACAGATCCATGATCCGGATGAAATCGGCCGGGCAGGTATTTTACAAACACCCGCCCTGATGATAAACAACGAACTCAAAAGTTGCGGTCTGCTTCCCACCAGGGCCGAGATTGAACAGTGGATACGGGAACTCAGGGACTAAAGAGTTTCCCGGCCGGCGAATCGGTCCACAATTTTTTGGCCCGTTACCGTATCCCAACAGATCAGCAACACTCTTCCATGCTATAATTTTCTCCATCCAGGGTGATGAAATGAATCCCGTCAAGTTTCGGCAATCCAGCTATCTTCCAAGCCTTTTCAGGATTAATAAATTGCTCATTAACACATTTTCCCGGCTGATGGACAATTTTGCAAACCTGGCCTAACAGGGGAAATGCCTTAAACTTCAAATAATATTTTCGCATAAAGGTTATTATTTCCAACTGCTCCGTATTCAACGCATCAACGCCTGCCGCAGCAGCCAATGACCGGGCGACATCTTCATCCCACTCTTCCGAATTGACGAGAAAACCATTTTCATCAATCTCAACCGTTTTTCCTGTACATTCCAACACAGACATAATCCACCTCTCTGTTTTATTTCCATTACCGTGAAAAATTCAGCGGCAACAGACTGCAATCCTTCCGGATCATAAAAAAATCCCATAATACTCCGAATTTCATGCCGGGATTGAGTGATAAAAAGGGTCGCATATTGGGAGTTTGGGACCCTTTTCAGAATGGTAAATCAAGACAACGGGCAAGGCGGGACGAAATAATTATTATTTTTTGTCCGGCCCTTTAGTATTGCTCACCTTTGATATTGTTTACGAGCTGGGCGATCTCAAGCCCCAGCGAAACGCACTGCTTGCCTTCCATACAACTTTCAGCATCGGTTTCCTCCAGGTAATGCTTGAGCTGGTGGTTGTCTTTTGCCAGATCAACGACCCAGGCATTTTTCTCCTTGTCCCAATCGACCGCGACATCAATGTCGCATTGCCCGATCTCCGGGTACATATCCACAATCCTTGAACACAGTTCCTGTTTATCATGCATAATTATCCTCCTGTTTTTTCCTGATTAAAGGGTGCCTTGAAAAAGTAGAATTTTTCAAGGTGGCCTAAAGATTATCTCGATTTTTTGTCCGCCGAAATCAGGGGACAACCGAACCTTTGTACAAAAAAGATAATACCACTATGTTCCATGGTCAAGGGAGTGATACATTTTGTCCCATTCAAAATTCATCTTTTTACACAGATAAAATATACCATTATCCGGTGATTTATGATTTGACATTTCCAGGTTACTCATTACATGTCTTGTATACATGAAAATAACTCACGGCATACGTGCGGAAACTTTTTTATCCTATTTTGTGGTAAAAATATTTCGCAGAAAGAGTGTGTCGACAGGAAATTTTTCACGCATCCCTATTTTACTGAGAAGGGGAGCGAACAATCCGTTTTTCAACAAACGGGGCTTTCAAGCCTTATCAACAGGAGGTTCACTATGGGTGCAACAATCAGCTGGTTAACAGAGATGGAGCAGGCCCTTGACCGGGCGAAAACAGAAAACAAAGCAATTTTACTGGACTTTTTCAATCCAAATTGAATCGGCTGCCAACAGATGGATGCAGTTACGTATCCCGATGATGCAGTCATTACCTTTATAAACCGGAATCTGGTTCCATTACGGATCCCCTCGGACCGGCAACCATTGGCCGACGAATACGAGGTGGCATGGACACCGGCGCTTTTTATTCTTGATCAGGAGGGGCACACGCACCAGGCAACCGTTGGTTTTTTTAGCCCTGAGGAGTTCATTCCTTCGTTGCTTTTAGGTATCGGCAACATGTATTTTCACAAGGATGATTTCACCAAGGCACTTGATCATTATGCCGCAATCCTTGCCGACCATGCAGACAGCGATGCCGTGCCCGAGGCCCTGTTTCATACAGGGGTCGCACGTTACAAGAGCAGTGGTGATCCTAAACCCCTTAAAGAGGCATATCAAGAGTTAGCAAAGGAGTTTCCGGAAAGTACCTGGACAAAACGGGCTTATCCCTATCGTCTTATCCAGTAATTTAAACTATCAATTGACCGGTGATGAGGACCGTCATCGCCGGTCAAAACCTTCCACAAATCGTCTGTTCTGACAGGACTGAACAAGTCTTCACTCCGGCAGGACTGAAATAAAAATTCAGGGTCACGCAAAAAAATAATTATTTCGAAATACACCGTCCTCTGCTTCGGACACAAAGCGTAAAATTCGACGCCTGTTATTGACAAGTAGTTTTTTGAGAACGCAGAAGCTGGAGCAAAAGCAGGAAGGAATAATTATTTTCCCCGGACCCCTTAGACTGGAGATACCCAATGACCAGGCAAAAAAAAAGTAAAGAATGCCCGCAATGTCACGGCAACAAAAAAATCCACGGAACCTGTGTCTGTGACAGTGAATGGCGGGGTACCCAGGACGGCGACGACTGGAATGAATGTCAGTGTGAACCGGAACAACCCTGTCCGACCTGTCAAGGCACAGGAGTTGTTGAGGTAGAGCCATAGTCCGGCGGAAAGAACAGGTTCGATACCCACAATCGAAAAATTGTACGACACAAGCTGTTATCGGGAGAACAAGGAACTGTTTTGCGGCAGGGCTTTCTCCCGTTCACTCGCACGCCTGGGAGATGTGCGGTCGACAATCCATCCTTCCAGGTATCTCAATCCTGATGACAAATTTGCCATTTCCCAGGATACCCGCTACAATACTTTATGGATATTCTACTACTCCGGACTCTGATTAGCTTACCGGTACACATTCTTCCTAATGCTTTTCACCACAGAAGAATAGAAGAATACCCGCTGTTCCATGAAGCATAAAATACCTTTATTTCACTGGATGGTTATAAACAGTACGTGGCCGGCCGGCACATCCCTCTCACAATGACAACTTTATTTTCACTTCTCAGACAACTGCTGATTTTCATCCTTGTGTTCCTTCCCCACTTTGTTTTTGCGGGAGACCTTTCCCGACAAACAACGGAGCCTCTGGGAATTACCGCCAAGATACTGGGCGGCATCGAGTCAAAATCCGGGGATTGGCCATGGATGGTCGCCCTCCTTATCTCGAGCCAGCCCGATACCTATCTGGCCCAATACTGCAGCGGGGTGCTCATCGACGGTTCCTGGGTCCTGACTGCGGCCCATTGTGTCGACGGCAGAAGTCCGGGAGAAATTGAGGTTGCCGTCGGCATCTTTGATCTGACATCCTTTACCGGCCCCAGGATTGATGTACAAAGTATTCATATGCACCCCGGCTACAGCACAACCACCCTGACCAATGATATCGCCCTCATTGAGCTGAAGCAATCTTCCAGCCAACCACCGATCACGCTGTACTCCGGCATTTCCAGAGAGGACATCCCCGCAGACCTGCTGAACAGAACCCTCACTGCCCTGGGATGGGGCTGGGCAAACGGACCTTCCGGGTTCTATTATCCCGAAAAACTGCGTCAGGTCGACCTGCCGGTGGTCGACAAGAGTATATGCGACAACATCTACCATATCCCCTTGGAATCTTCACAGATATGTGCAGGATATTATGACGGAAAAGATGTCTGCAACGGCGACTCCGGCGGGCCGCTTGTCACCATTATCGACGGGGACTGGGTCCATGTCGGCCTGGTCTCCTATGGTAAACAATGCGATATTTATAATGGCTGGTATGGTGTCTATACCCGTACTTCGTCATTTGTGGATTTCATCAGGGATTTTGTGCCGAACGCGCACTTTACCGCAAAAAATATCGCCCTGCCCTGGTTACTTCTGCTGACAAAGCCCTGAAAATAGGTCCAGGTCAAAAAACCAGCCATAAAATTCCAATGCATGGCTCAATGACCGCAACGCTCTTCGTCTCTATTCCCGCACCAAAAATAGATTAGGACTGCGACTGATCGTAACCCGTTCACCAAGGTCTATACATTTCGAACAAACTCAAGGCTGTAAGCGCTTAGCAGTGCCCCATATTCGCCCAAGCAGGCCGACGAGCCTATAGCCTTGCTATGTGAGGAGGCCTGATCGGACGAAGATAGGGTGCTGGTGAACGCTTAGGACTGATCGGTCGTAAAGTTCTGCAGACACAACAATGCATTCAGGGCATGATAGGATGCGTCGAGGAAGGGAGCTGCCTTTGTACTGCGGGAAAACCCGCCGGCGGCAGTCCTGCAGGCAAGGATATATTGGCCGGCCTGTCTCCGGTGCAACGGCGGCCGATGCAGGATCGACAGGGCAGACAAACTGTAATCGGAATATTCAATATAGGAAGTCGTTCCGGGGAAGAAACCGAATCCGCCATCACAATTTTGACATCTCTGCAACCAGTCACCTATCTCTACGAAGCGCCTCTCCGCATCCTCTGCAAACGAAAGGACATAAAAATAGACATCCTTGCCGGTACAGTCGGCAAGATGGAAATCGACGACCTGGAATCTTTTTTGAAGATGTCCGGCTAACCGGCCGACATAATAATAATTTTCATAGTTAAGTCTCTTGCCGACATCAAGGTCATCGCACGGATCGACATAGGATGGTGCGTCTTCTTCCGTAACCGGATCTTCCGTGACCATGTGGAAAATTTCATGGAGAAAAAAGCGGACACGCAGGGGAAGACTGTGGCGGATTGGGACATGCGCCCGGACAAAAGCTCGCATTTTTTCGCCGTTGATCCGGGAAAAAAGAAGCCGGTTGCCGTTGCAATTATCCAGCATCTTCAGCATGCTAAGGGCGTAAAAGCTATCGGCAACAGTTGAAGGAAGGCTCGGACAGGCGGCAAAGGCTCCGTCTTCTTTTTGCCGTTGAAAAATAAATTCCAACAACTTTTCGATATCTTTTTCCTGCAAACCCGTCAGACAATCCATGGCTGAAAAATCGTATCACTAAGAGGAGCAACGTCAGACAGGAGTCTTTGGCCATCTGCCTGCTCAAGGAGCACCTCCCCGGCAGCCCGCTGATCTCCGGTCTTTTTTCCATAACGAACGACCAGTCCTGCGGCAAGGGCAAGAGCTTCAGCCTCGTTGGCGGTTGCCGACAGCAGTTGCCCGGCCCGGCGCATCAGAGCGGTCGGTCCGGGCCGTGTCGGCATGTGAAGCAGCCAGTCATCCTCACCGGCAAATGCACGAATCTTATCATTTTCCCGCTCATTGCGGCCAAGAATAAGCCAATGGCCTCCGGGAAGACGAAGCTGTCGACCCACCAGCAACAAACGAAAATCATCGGCCTGAAATTGCTCAGGTTCAAGCATAAACAGACCTGCATAAAAACGCTTAATGCGATCCGCCAGATTAGGATCGGTCAGTACGCAGCCCCCGGCCGGCGCCGGAAAATCCGTGATACCGAGCCGGTGGGCCAGATCAATTTGCGGCCTGCGTCCCCTTCCCGTAAACCCATACAGACAATCACGATCAACCCAGCCTGCACGCTCCGGTAACGTGGGCGGTAAACGTTTGGCGCACAGCGGCCGAAGAAGGATATCCTCACAGCCGGAATCACGTTCGATGAGCCTGAGCGTATCCCGACGCTGGGACATGGGGCGCTGGCCCAGCACCTCGCCGGTGATCAGAAAAGAGGCCTGATAGTGACTGAGAAGCTGCCGGGCTCGGGTCAGCATCAAAATTTTACAATCGATGCAGGGATTAAAATTCTTACCAAACCCATGGGCCGGATTATGCAGCAGATCAATATATCCCTCGCTGAGATCGACCAGATGGACCTCGAAACCGTATTTATCACGAATTTCCGCACAATATACATCCCGGACATCCAATAGATGATGATCAAAAAAAGGGGTGACAAACTTCAACGCCTTGACCTCTATCCCCTGGTCACTGATAATCCTGCAGGCCAGAATGGAATCAAGGCCGCCGGAATAAAGGGCCAGTGCGATTTTTCCGCTCATCTCCCGCTCCCATTCATCATCGTTGTCCGGCCTGCTTTTCGGCAAGCTCCCTGGCCAGTGCCAGAGTCTGGCGGCTTGGCGATTCACCCCCTAACATCCGTGCCAGTTCCTGCACCCGTTCTTCCTGCTTCAACAAACGAATAGAGGTGATTGTCCGTCCATTTTCCACTCCTTTTTCAACGAGATAATGCGTCTGCGCATAAGCGGCGATCTGGGGAAGATGCGTGATACAGAGGACCTGATGATGCGTTGCCAGTTCACTGATTTTGGCGGCAACCGCCTCGGCCGCCTGGCCGCCGATTCCGGCGTCGACCTCATCAAAAATAACCGTATCCACATGGTCGCGCCTGGCAAGTATACATTTCATGGCAAGCATGAGTCGTGAAAGTTCCCCTCCGGAAACGACCTTGGCCAAGGGTTTTACCGGTTCACCGGGATTGGCGGAAAAGAGAAATTCCACCTGGTCACGACCTGAAGGCTGCACGCCTTCCATACCCATTCCTTCCGGACAACGCAGGGAAACTTTAAAATTCGCCTGCGGGAACTGGAGCGAGGTCAACTCCTCCTGCATGGCCTTTTCAAGCTTTGCCGCCGCCGTTTTTCTGTTCTGACTTAACTCCGTGGCCGCAAGCAGGGCCTTGGTACTGGTCTTTTCCAGGGCCAGTTCCAGGTCCGCAATATCATCTTCAAGATCGGCCAGCCCTGCCAGTTCCTGCTCGGCATGCTCGGCATAGGCAAGTACGGTGTCCAACCCCTGGCCGTATTTTCGCTGCAACCCCTTCAATTTGGCCAACCGATCGGCAATTTCCTCAAGGCGGGCGTGATCGGTGGGTAATCCGGCCCGGTAACGATCCAGAGAAGTCTCCAGATCTTCAATCTCAAAACAACTGGAAATTATTCTCTCAGCAATCTCACCCACCTCGGAATCAAGCCCGGCGGCATTTTCCATATTTTTCCTGATAATCGCTAAGGGCTCAAGCACCTTTGCCCGAAGCAGTTGCAAACTGTCACCGACGAGATAGGCAAGCGTTGAGGAGGCCTTCAACAGGTCCCGCTCCTTTGCCAGTCGCTCATCCTCTCCGGACACCGGGGATATCTCGTTGATTTCCTTTAACTGATAGCCCAGGAAATCACGTCGTTGTTCTTTGTCCTGTTCTTTTTCCTGCAGATCGCGCAGGGTTCCTGATAGCTGTTGCCATTCTCTGAACAGCCGCGTAAAAGATTGACGCTTAGGCCACAATTCCCCATAAGAATCAAGGAAATCGAGATGCTTTCTTGCCTGCAGAAGCTGTTGATGATCGTGCTGACCGGCAATACTGAGTAAACTCTCCGCTAACTCCGCCGCCAGTCTTGTGGTCACAGCCCTGTCATTGATAAAAACCCTGCTCCGTCCTTTAGCAGTGAGTACCCGACGGACCAGACATTCCACCCCGGAATCCAGTCCATGATCCTGCAGAAAAGTCAGCGTTTCCTGCTGATGATCGGCAAGGACAAAAAAGGCCTCCACTTCGGCGGAGGGACAATCACTGCGTATCCAGGAGGACGAGCCGCGTCCCCCGGTCAGGAGATGCAGTGCCTGCAGAATGATAGACTTTCCGGCCCCGGTCTCACCGGTAAGGACAACCAGGCCGCTGTCACGGTCCGGCAATTCGAGGTGCATTGATTTGAGTAATGCCAGGTTTTTAATCCGTAATTCTTGCAGCATACACTTGTTTGGGTAAAGGTTGGCCTCTACACTCCGTCCGTCTGTATTTGGTTTTCAAGACATTCTTCTTGACGTCATTTGCGACACTATATATCCTGTCGATTATTCTTCTTTTTATGGGCGCCGGAATAAAAAAAATATCCCATCCTGTTTACCTTCTACTCCAACTCGAATGTTGCGTAAAAGATTTACGGAAAAAGGGATCGCTGAAACACCAACTGCCAGCATGTTTCCACTGCTCATTATGGCTGTAGCGTGATTTTTTGGTCCAACCGTGCCGGTTACATAGCATCAATATGCACCCCGTTGCACGTCTTGAATCAGAGGAAAAATCCGGCGCATTACGGGACAAATATTTTTCCGTCACCCTAACCTCAGAGAATCCCATGAAAAAAAGCCGGCAACTCAGTGCCAGCCTGGAAGATTATATCGAGGTGATTTACCATATCATCGCCGAAAAACAAGTCGCCAGGGGCAAGGACATCACCGCCCGTCTCGGAGTAAGTGGTGCCTCGGTTACTGAAGCACTCAGGTCACTTTCAAAAAAAGGACTCATCAATTACGCCCCTTATGAGGTCATTACCCTGACCGATGAAGGCAGAATTGCGGCAAAAGATGTCATAAGGCGACATAATGCCCTGAAGAAATTTTTTATCGAAGTCCTTGCCATTGATGACACTAT
>DRLX01000452.1 GCA_011322715.1 Desulfobulbaceae bacterium | reverse complement strand
TCAACTTTGATGAAGATAAGGCAAAAGCTCCCGATAAGGTGGAAGGTGAAGGAGATGATGTCGTCTATCCTCCCTTTCTTGATAAAAATGTTGAGGACCTCGAACTCTCCGTCAGGTCTGCCAATTGTCTGAAAAATGCTGATATTCAGTATATCGGCCAACTGGTGCAGAAGACCGATGCGGAAATGTTAAAGACGAAAAATTTCGGGCGTAAATCACTCAACGAAATCAAAGCACTCCTTGCCGAACATGATCTGACCTTAGGCATGAAGGTTGAAGGATGGAAGTCTCCCGGCGAATCAGAGGAAGATGTTGTGGAAGAGTAACTAACCATTCCGGTCGATCGGAAAAAGTCTAAGAAGGTAGTCAGGGTAAGAGAAAAAGAAGGATAAAACGATGAAACATAAAGTAGCAGGCCGTAAATTAGGCCGTAATCCATCTCATAGAAAGGCCATGCTTCGTAATATTGTAACTTCTTTACTTGAGCATGAACGTATCGTCACCACGGTGCCAAAAGCTAAGGAAGTACGTCGAATTGCAGACAAAATGATTACCTTGGGAAAACGAGGCGATTTGCATGCAAGACGACAGGCGTTGTCATATATACGAACTAAAGATATTGTCGCCAAGCTTTTTGATGAATTAAGTGAACAGTATGCGGATCGTCAGGGTGGATATACCCGTATTATTCGTACCGGTACCCGGTATGGTGATGCTGCTCCCATGGCCATTGTTGAGCTTGTCGGTTATGAAGAAATCGTCGAAGAACCCGAGGTTGACGAGGCTTAAATAGAAGGCGACTTCGAATCGTTATAGACTGGTAGTCTTTGTATGCGACAGGCTGGTTTGATGAGTACTCATCAAACCAGCCTTTTTTTTATCTGGAAATAGCGCTTAGATGACTGTGATACCGTCTATTTTAATCTTTTGTTATATCTGTAGATTGAAAATTTGGTCCAGCCATGCTGTTGTATCCAAAAAACTTGATAACACAGACCTGTCCATGCAGGGGTAAAGGCCTTCATATTATTTTGTGGCAGGTCAATCTGGTTCATCCATGAGGTTTTATGGGGAATATGATGAAGAATAATAAAACCGTTTTTCCGATTCCGGAGGGTAGGACCGTTGTCGGAGACGCATCATTCAGCTTCCATTGCCATCCAGAAGTGAGTTGTTTTCTTACCTGTTGTCATAAGGTAGAAATGTATCTTTATCCCTATGATGTTCTCAGGCTTAAAAACAGGCTTGGTCTTCATTCAGCGGAGTTTATGCGGAGGCATACCCGTATTGCCGAAGGGTCACATCCCTATTTTCCCGCTGTTATGCTGAATATGTCTGATCAGGAAGGAAACCCCTGTCCTTTTCTTAAGCAAAAAGGTTGCTCGGTCTATAAGGACCGGCCCTCTTCCTGCAGAACCTATCCCCTTGAACGTGCCGTCGAAAAAATTCCCGGGAAAAAAGAACTCAAGGCACATTATTTTATGACCCATCATTCTTACTGTAAAGGTCATCAGCAGGAACGTTGCTACACGATCTTACAATGGGAAAGGGATCAGTTTCTTCATGATTATAATTTGATGAATGATCTTTGGGCGGAGGTCGATGCCTTTTTTGCTACAGATCCATGGCAAGGTGAAGGGAGGGCGGGCCCCCGCCAGCAGCTCGCCTTTATGGTGTGCTATAATATAGATGAGTTCCGTACTTTTTGTTTCCGCCGGAACCTTCTTTCCGGATTTCGCCTAAACAAGGACGAACGACGACTTATTAAGCGAGATGATGCGGAATTGTTGAAATTCGGATTCAACTGGCTGCAGTTTATATTGGGCGATAGAAAAACACTCTTGCCCCGGTAGTATATTTCGGCAAATCAGTCTGTTGTAAAGATCTCTGCGAAAATTTTTTTATGACTCAACAAGAATCAGGTGATACAGGCAAGGTCCTGTTCCCTTTCCAGTTGATTTTTCGTGGAGAAGCTTGAAATAGACTGTATGACGTGGTATTAAAAAAGGTTCAACTTTTATAGCCTCGCCCTTATCGCTGAGGCACATTACACACATCCCGTCAGTCCTTTGGTGTTCGCCCTTACGGCGAATTGGATCCAGGGATGGAGGAATAACCAAAAAAAACAGGAGTATAGCATGGCAAAAGTTACAATGAGGCAGATGCTTGAAGCCGGGCTTCATTTTGGTCACCAGACCAGAAGGTGGAATCCTAAAATGAAACCGTACATTTACGGTCCACGTAATGGGATCTACATCGTTAATCTTGATATAACGATGAAGTTGTTCCGCAGGGCTTATAATTATATTGTTGATGTGGTGGCCGGAGGTGGAAGTGTTCTTTTTGTCGGGACTAAGCGGCAGGCACAGGCGATTGTTCGTGAGGAAGCTGAGCGTTGTGATATGTTTTTCGTCAACCACCGCTGGCTCGGCGGCATGATGACGAATTTTCAGACTATTAAGCATTCCGTGGATCGTCTAAAGAAAATTGAGTCAATGCAGGCTGATGGGACCATTAACCGTTTTCCGAAAAAAGAAATACTGCTGATGGAGAAAGAAAGAATCAAGCTGGACCGCAATCTCGGCGGGATAAAAAATATGCGTACATTGCCTGATGTACTGTTTGTGATTGACCCCAAAAAAGAAGAAATTGCCGTCAGCGAAGCAAATAAACTTTCCATTCCGGTGGTTGCTCTGACTGATACCAATTGTGATCCGGAC
>DRLX01000451.1 GCA_011322715.1 Desulfobulbaceae bacterium | reverse complement strand
TTTGCTTTCCGATGAGGTTGTTGCCCATACCCGTGAATGTGTGGAGTTGCCGGATACAAGCGAGATCAAGGTAGTGGACAGGATCCGTCCCAGTGTGCCGCCGGACTGGTATAAACCTTATGAGGGCGATGCACGAGGAGTTTCCCCCATGGCTGCATTTGGGGACGGATATCGACACCATGTCACCGGCCTCATCCATGATGTTATGGGGTTTCCTACCCAAAAACCCAGTGAAGTGGAAGAGTTTCATCTTCGGCAGACCAAAAAAATATCGCGGGGATTTCCTGATATCCAGATGACCAAGGGGTATTTTCTTGATGATGCCGAAACCTTTGTCATCGCCTATGGCGCTGTGGCCCGTTCGGCGTTGAGTGCCGTCCAGGAGGCCAGGGAAGCCGGAATAAAGGTTGGGCTTTTGCAGTTGATTACCCTGTTTCCCTTTCCCCGGAGAATTGTTGCGCCGCTGCTTGGGCAATGCCGCTCCGTGTTGATTCCGGAAATGAATCTCGGCCAGATGAGCCGCGAGATCCAGCGGGTCAACCAGGGGGTGTGCAATGTCGTCAAATATAACAGAATTGACGGTAAGTTTATTACACCCCGTGAGATATATGGGCAGTTGATAAAACTGTAATTTTATTTTGCTTTCTTAAACCAGGTACTCCTTATGCCTATTCCTGCACAGGCCTTGCGCCATAAATATCTTCGTCACAACAAAAAATTCCCCCATGTCTGGTGTCCGGGCTGCGGAAACGGTATCGTCATGGGAGCATTGTTACGGGCCATTTACAGATTGGATATTGATCAGGATGATGTTGTCCTGGCTTCAGGGATCGGCTGCTCCGGGAGAATGCCGACCTACCTTGACTTTAATACCCTGCACACCACCCACGGTCGCGCCTTGACTTTTGCCACAGGGGTCAAGCTGGCCAGGCCGGAATTGAATGTGGTTGCTATCATGGGTGATGGCGATGCTACAGCAATCGGCGGCAATCATTTTATTCATGCCGCCAGAAGAAATTTGAACCTGACCGCCATTATTATCAATAATTCCATTTACGGCATGACCGGTGGCCAATATTCACCCACGACCCCCTTTGGCTCCAAATCGACCACATCCGTGTATGGGCATATTGAACATGCCTTTTCCATTGCCGAACTTGCCGTAACCGCCGGCGCATCTTTTGTTTCCCGGGCCACGGTGTATCATGCCGATCTTATTGACCGACTCATAGAACAGGCCATGGAAAAACGAGGATTTGCCGTGGTTGAGGTTATTTCCAACTGCCATGTCCAGTATGGACGGCGAAATAAACTCGGCGGTGCGGTTGACATGCTCAAACGCTTTAAGGAGCAATCGGTCACCGTGAATCGGGCCGCGAAAATGAGTCCGGAAGAGCTGGAAGGCAAAACCACCATCGGTGTCCTTGTTGATCGTGATCTGCCGATATCCACCGAAGAGTATAAAAAAGTACGTCAAAAGGCCGGAACATTGAAGGAGAAGGTATGAAGGGACAACAGAAACGAGAGGATCGCTATGAAATCCGCTTTTCCGGTTCCGGCGGTCAGGGGTTGATCACGGCCGCCGTTGTTTTTGCCGAAGCGGTCGGGGTCTATGACGGTAAATATGTCTGCCAGACACAGAGCTACGGGCCCGAGGCCAGGGGAGGGAAATCCAAGGCTGAAGTCGTTATCAGTTCAAGTCCCATTGATTATCCAAAGGCGCTGGAACTGGATCTGCTGCTGGCCATGAACCAGGCCGCCTGTGATGCTTATTTCTATGATCTCAAGCAAAACGGACTCCTGGTTGTGGACAGCGGTTTGGTTGAACAACATCCGACCAGTCGTATTATTGCCATTCCATTTACCGAGATAGCAAAAGAGGAAATCGGTCGTAAACTTGTTGCCAACATGGTTGCCCTTGGCGCTGTCGGCTTGTTATCCGGGCAGGTGGATCTCGATAATCTTGAAAAGGCATTACTGGCACGGGTGCCCAAGGGGACGGAAGAGATGAACAGCAGGGCCCTGAAGCGCGGTATCGAAGAGGCCTGTAAGATTAATCTGGACGACCTGCCGCGAGCGGTCATGTCTGATGACTATGATGAGGTATGATCCATGAAAGTCGTTGCATTTAATGGAAGCGCACGTAAGGACGGCAATACCACCATGCTGGTGAACTATGTCTTTGCAGAACTGGAAAAAGAGGGGATTGAAACGGAACTGGTACAGCTGGCCGGTAAACATCCGCACGGATGTATTGCCTGCTATCAGTGTTTTAAAAAGAAAAACAGGCGCTGCGCCGTCGATATTGACTGCATCAATGACTGTATCGAAAAAATGGAAGCAGCCGACGGAATTATTCTAGCCTCACCCACCTATTTTGCCGATCTCAGCCCTGAAATCAAGGCAATTATCGACCGTTGCGGTATGGTTTCCCGTGCCAACGGTGATATGTATCGGCGCAAAGTCGGGGCCGCCGTGGTTGCCCGCCGCCGTGGTGGAGCTATTCATGTCTTTGATTCCATAAATCATTTTTTCACCATAGGCCAGATGATCATTGTTGGTTCTTCCTATTGGAACATCGGTGTCGGCCGCGAAAAAGGAGAGGTGGCCGATGATACGGAAGGAGTTGAGACTATGCGTAATCTTGGAAAAAATATGGCATGGCTGTTAAAGAAGATACATTCGTAACTCATGCTAAAATATTGAAATATATATAAGCCCCACGTACGAAGAAATTGAGCATTTGAAATAAATTCCGGTTAACAGCACAATACCACTGGTATTGTGTAAGGACTTTTTAACTCAACGCTACTCTGGTAGCGTTGAGTTTTTTTTTAAAAAAAATTGACCAATTCTTTACCAGAGCATATAAAGTAATAGGCCTTGGCTCTGAAGGATTTTCCCATACATTGATGATGCCGTGGGAAGAAATTTTCTTTTTCAACCAAGATCCTATTATATTCGAATGTAATCCACAAAGCATAGCCGTTAAGATGCGGAGTAAGAGAGGGAGGAGTTTCCACAATGCTTGTTATCTGCGAAGATTGTGCAAAAAAATACAATATAGATGAGATGAAAATCAAGGGCGAGAGTGCAAGATTCTCCTGCCGGGAATGTGGTCATATCATCGTAGTCAAAAAGCCGTCGAAAAATATATCAGCCGCAAACGAAAATCAGGTCGTAAAAGAGCCTGAGGTGAAATCCGGCTTCGCCGGCGGAGGAAGCCGGGAAAGTAACCAAGTGCCGTCCCCCCCGGCTTCAGCGGCAACGGCCACATCAGGCGGGGGCAAGGGATGGCCTATCAGTGCCTATCTTTTATTGACGCTTGTTACAGGTTTTTTTGTCATCAGCGGCACATTTTCCTACCTGTATCTTAAATATATCCCTGAAATCATCAATCAGCAGATTGAACTTCGAACCATTGCTATTTCAAAATCCTTTGCCGGGGTCATCCAAAAGCCGTTGCTTGTGCGAAATTACCTGCAGGTCAACAAAGAGGCCCAGAGGACGAGTGCGTTACCAGGGGTTGCCTATGCTGCCGTGACCAATAAACGAGGCATTGTGATTGCCGGTTTTTTCAGTGATCTCAATAAATTTGACAGACAATTCGTCATGAAAGTCAAGAAAAAAGGCTTTCCTAAAACCATTATAAATGCCAATGCTCTTCCGGCCGGAATGAAGGAAAAAAGTAAGCAGATTTCAGTTGGTGGGCAGAGAGTGTTTGACCATGTTATTGCCTTACCCAACGAGGAAGGTGAAGTGCATGTCGCCGTCTATGTGTCTGAAATAGATGACGCCATTCGCAATGTTCTGCTCTCGCCCCTGACGCTTTCCCTGGTGGGGGGAGTTTTGTTCATAGGATTTGTTATCTTCCTGCTGCTGACCAGGTCCATCACCAAACCAACCCGGGAGTTGACGGACATGGCGAACCGGATCAGCCTTGGTGAAATGGATCTGACTATTACCCCACGCGGCCCTCGTGAAATGCGTGAACTTGCCGTTGCCTTTGAACGAATGCGTTATTCAGTAAAGGCTGCCATGGAACGTTTGAAAAAATAAGAGGCTAAGTCCATGTTGCGTTCAAAATTATTAGTCATACTTTTTAGTTGCGGTTTATTGTTGGCCACTATCCAACAGGCAATTGCCGCCGGCTATCAGCTTTCCATGCTGCCGAGGTACTCCACCGAGGAAATTTATAAGAGAATAACCCCGCTGGCTGACTATTTGAAGACCAAAACAGGGCTGAATATCAGCCCGACCATGAC
>DRLX01000450.1 GCA_011322715.1 Desulfobulbaceae bacterium | reverse complement strand
GAGGGTGGGAAAGGCGACATCTTCACCCTGCTCAAGATGGCCCCAGACCACGGCTGCGGCCTGCCGCCAGGCCTGGACGACCTCATCCGCCTGCTTCCGGCCAAGATGCACCTTTACCATGGGAAAACGCAGTTCCAGCACGGTTTTTTCCGCCATGCCTACCTGGGCGGCGGCAATATGGAGGGCGCTGCTGTTGCCGTTTTTCTTTGCCTTGGGCGCAACCCATATCCCTGTCTGGTCCAGAATACGGGCGGCCTTGCAGGTCATCAATTCCGGATCGCCCGGTCCGACACCCACGAGATACAGCCTTCCCTGTTGATTATCCGTTGTCATTGTCTTCCAATATTTTTCTGCCGATAACAAGTGTGATCGGGTTGAGTTGCCGCATGGTTTGCCCGCAGTCTTCCCGGCGGCTGACCTGCAGGGTCGTACACCGTACCGCCAGCCTGTTTTCCCGCATCAACTGCGGGGCCAGTTGGGCGGTGGAGGCCAGCACCGCGCTTGCCACCATTATTCCACCGGCCTTCAGGCGGGCCGTGCAATCTGTAATAATCTCCGGCAGCCTGCCGCCCGAACCGCCGATAAAGATGCGGTCGGGGTCCGGCAGGGGTGCCAGAACATCCGGGGCCTCGCCTGAAACAAGATGAATGGACCAGCGATTGTACCGAACAATATTTTTCCGGATATTGTCCCGGCCTTCCTGCTTTTTTTCTATGGTATAAATAGAGAGTCCCGGAGCCACCCCCGCCGCCTCAAGTGATATGGAACCGGAGCCGCCGCCCACGTCCCAAAAGACACCCCGCCGGGGTAGACGCAGGCTGTGGAGGATGACCGCCCGCACCTCATCCTTGGTGATCAGACCGCGGCTGTGCGCTATCTCCTGCTCCCGCAGCCCGAACACCGGCTGGTCCGCCGGTGGCAGGTCCTGCTCAACAAGCATCATATTCAGGGGGCCAAACCGGGTCCGGGCGATGTTTTCCAGGCTGCCGCTGGTCAGCTTTTCCCCATCGGTGCCCAGGTTTTCCGCCACCTGAACGCGTATTGTTGCCAGCCGCCTCTCATCTCCATAGTGACGCAGCGTCTGCAGCAGGGCAGCGGCGATCCTGTCGGGCGAGTTGCGATGATCGGTAAAGAGCATCACCTTTCTGTGCGGGAGGATGCTACCGGCAAGATCATCTTTGCTGCGGCCATGCAGGGAAAGAAAGGGCAGATCATCCCAGGGCAGCTTAAACCGGGCGCAGGCGAGCTGCATTGCCGACACCGCCGGGAAAAAGGTGATACCGCCGGTACCGAACCGATCAACAAGTCGCCGACCGATCCCGAAAAAGAGCGGGTCCCCCGAGGCCAGGACCGTCACATCACCGGTTTTCAGACTCTCGGCCACCTGGCTCAGCATCTCGTCAACCGGGGCAATGGCGATCCTGCGAGGACTGTCTGCAGGCAACAATGGAGCAAAGCGTTTCGAGACAACCACGGCCACGCAAGCAGTCAGTTGCCGCAGGCAGGCAGTGGAAAGCGTCTCGCCACTGACCCCGTAGACAAAAATCTCAGACATGGGCCACTACCCCCTCCTCTGAGGTGACCAGAAAGACCTCCACCTCCAGACCCGATCTCTTGACGGCATACTCTCTTGCCCGCAGGCAGACAGCAATAATCAACTCTTCCAGTCCCGCTGCCGCAAGATGCTGGTAGATTTCCCGGGCCGTATTGGCACCGGCAAGTTCATCGGCCCGGGCCCGGTCAAGGCCCAATTCGTGCAGCAGATCGGCCGCCTGGGCCATCTCCAACGCTCCGTGCCGGACATGGGTCTGGGGGATGCCAAGGGCGCATTTGAGGACCTTGGCCCACATGCCGGAGAGATAAATCTTTGCAAATCCATGCCGCCGCGCCGCCTTAAGGGCATAGGCGAGATAATCGCCCATCATCACCTGTGCCTCTTCCGGCAAATGCAGCTGTTTCTGGACAGCCGCCTCCGAGGTCCGGCCGGTGGAGAGAATAACCTCGGACAACCCCGTCGCCCGGGCGACCTTCATTGAGGCGTCAATAGTATCGGTCCAGGCCCTGGTCGAGACCGGTCGCACAATGCCTGTGGTGCCGAGGATGGACAGACCGCCCAGGATGCCAAGCCGGGAATTGAGTGTCTTTTCCGCCAAAATCTCGCCGTCGGTGACGCAGATGGTCACCTGCAAGGGGAGATTTTTTCCGATGCCGGCTTCTTCAAACGCCTCTCTTACTGCGGCCCGGATCATTGCCCTTGGCACCGGATTGATTGCCGAGTCACCCACGGCTACGGGTAGGCCCGGTTTGGTCACCCGACCCACTCCCGGACCGCCCGAAATGATCAACTCGTCACCATCCTCCTGCGAAGTTACCTGTTCAACAATAGCGATAATTTCGGCGCCGTTGGTCACATCCGGATCATCGCCCGCATCCTTGATAATCGATACCGTGACCTGACCGTCCTGACAGACACAGGAATGAAGCGAAAAACCATGCCGATCACCGGTGGGAAAGGGAATCTCCACATATTCGAGTAACCTTTGCCGCAACAGGACCAGGGTTGCCGCCTTGGCCGCCGCTGCCGCACAGGCACCGGTGGTAAAACCGGATCTCAGTTTTTTCTTCTCTGCCACCATTTCTCCTGTTCAGGCAAGGCGAAGCAGGGCATTGACCGCGGCCACGGCCACCGGGGTTCCGCCCTTGCGTCCCAGGGCTGTAATGAAGGCATAGGGTTGGGTCGAAAGAATCTCTTTTGATTCCGCCGCATTGACAAATCCAACCGGAACGCCGATAACCAGATCGGGGAGTAAAATCCCCTTCTCTCGTAATTCCATGACCTTGAGCAAGGCCGTGGGGGCGTTGCCGATGGCAACAATACCGATATTATCATTGACAGCCAGCTCCATGGCCACCTCGGACCGGGTTTTTTTTCCCTCTTTTGCCCGCATAACAGTGTCCGGTTCACCGATGCGACAGATGACCCGGCCGCCGAATTTTTCCAGCAATCCTACTGAAATGCCGCTTGCCGCCATATTGACATCGACCAGGATATTCTTGCCGGCCCGGATGGCCGCAAGTCCGGCCGCGATTGCGCCCTGGGAAAATCGCATCGTGTCGGCAAAGGAAAAATCACCGGTGGCATGGATACAGCGTCGCACCACTTCAAACTCTTCAGGAGAAAACTGCTCCCTTTTTTCGGGCCCAAGCTCGGACTCGATAATACGAAAACTCTCAGCCTCGATGGCCAGCGGTCCTATTTTTTTTATTTCAGGAGTATTCATACTGTATTCTCATGGGATTTTG
>DRLX01000449.1 GCA_011322715.1 Desulfobulbaceae bacterium | reverse complement strand
GCCGATACGGACATCATTTGTCTGTTGCTCTACCATCACATCTTTTCTACCGGTGTTGTCCATTTCCCGTATGAGTCTGCCAAGTTCAGTAATACCCTGTTCCAGCTTTTCGGTAAAGGGATGGCCGCAACTGAGCCGGATATAGTGGGCGTACTGGTTCGTGCCCGAGCAGAGGGCGCCCGGGAAAATGGAGATATTGCGTTTTGCCGCCCGACTCCAGAGTTTAAGACTGTCAATGGTTTCGGAAAGCTCGATCCACAGGGTATAGCCGCCCTCGGGTACGGAAATTTTTGTTCCTTTCGGAAAGTATCGACTGACGGCCAGGGCGGTATCCGTGGTCTGTTTTTTCAGGCTGTTGCGCATCTTGCGCAGGTGACGCTCAAGAGCGCCGCCGGCCAGGAATTCGGCAACGACCAGTTGGTTGAACTGGGAAGAGGCGATGGAAATATTGAATTTTAACCGTTTTACCTTCTCCCTGAAAATTCCCGGCATGGCCCAGCCCACCCGCAGGTCGGGTATCAGGGTTTTGGAAAAGGATGAGCAGTAGAGCACCATGCCTCTCTGGTCATAGGCCTTCAGCGGTGTCGGCCGCACATCACCAAAATAGAGGTCGCCGTAAATATCATCTTCGATGATCGGTACTCCCCGGTCGTTCATGGTCTGAACCAGCCTTTTTTTCGTGTCGTTGTTCATGGAATATCCCAGCGGATTGTGAAAGTTGGGATTAAACAGGGCCGCGCGCACGTCATGTTCTTCAAGGATTTTTCCGATCCGCTCCGGATCTATGCCGAGCCGGGAATCCACCGGCACCTCCAGCACCCGCATATTCAGGTCTTCGATCAACTGGAGATAACAGAGAAACGTAGGCGATTCCACCAGGATGATATCACCGGGTCGGGCAACGGTCCGCAGACAGAGATCAATGGCCTGCATGCAGCCATTGGTGATGATAATCTCTTCATTTGTCGGTGGGGTAACAAAGTCGAGGGTGCGGCGGGCTATCTGGCGCTGGAGTTCCGGTTCACCGGTGGGATGACCATATCCGAGTTTCAACCCTTTTTGATACAGGGAGGTGATTGTACGCATACAGGAGGCCAGTTGTTTGTGCGGCAAAAGGGCCGGGGAGGGAACAGCGGCGCCAAAGGGCAGCATCTCTTTTGAAATGGCCAGTTGAATCATGTCGGCCAGGGTGTTGATGGCGACCTTGTGCGGTTTAATAGGACTGTTGCCCAGAGTGGGCGTCTGGACAAGGCCTCGCAGCTGCGGCCGGGCATAGAAACCTGATTTCTCCCGCACCTCGACCATGCCGCGATGCTCAAGCTCCATGTATGCCTGATTGATGGTTGAGATGGAACGGCCGGTTTCGGCATGCAGCTTTCGCAGTGACGGCAACTTTTCTCCGGCCCGATACCTGCCGGAAACAATATCCTTTTCCAGTTTGTTCGCCAGTTGAATGTACTGATAATGTCGTCCCATGCGCTTCCCTTATGTTCACTAACTGTTATGTAAATTTTTCCCGCCTTGTGCATCTGTTGCAGATTTACCAGCTTTGGTAGTCTGGGGCAAAGGAAAAAAGAATGCCATGGGAGTGGGTCAGTGGAGAAGAGAAAATCAGGCGCCGCAATACGGGACGGCTTGCAAATGCTATTCAGGCCAGTCGATAGCAGCGGTGCCGACAATCATAATGACGAGTGGGCCAACGGATCATCATACCAAAATTCGCGTCTGTCGTTCATCGGTGCAGGAATATTCTGGTGGCTGATGTCTGTGATTCTGGGGTTGCTCATCAGTAGACTGCATTGATCTGTTATGTTTTATAAACAAGTGCAGATGTATCAAAGGAGGGAAAAATGGAACCGGATGCCGTAAAAATTGTCGGGTTGTTGCCTGGTGATGTGGCCATGTTTGCGCAAGGACAACAGAGAAATCAACGTCTGTTTGCCTCTGTCGGCCGGGGCGTAGAGGCACCGAAGAGGTTGCAGATACTCTGTCCGGGTACGGGTCGTCTTGATGCGGCAATGACGGCCGTGCGTTTACAGGAGCTTGCCGAGTTCAGGGAACAGCCTAGATATGAGATAATTTATTTTACCTTTGCCGAGGATGCAGGGTTGGACAGAACATTGATTCCCTGTTTTCAATATTGCCGGTTGCTGTTGCGTCCGGGGGGCAGGTTGGCGTTTCTGTTGCCTGGAGCAGGGCCTGGCGGCCTGCGTGGGACATTGTCCGCCTTTCTCCCCATGAGCAGATATGCCGCCCGGAGAAGTTATCCTGCCGACCTGCTCAGGGCGGCGGGTTTTAACGATGTTCAGGTATTGCTGCGCCCGGAAGCAGGAAGAATAGTTTTGGGAAGGCGATCTTCTGCGCCCTGGCGTAGTGGTCGTTGTTGCGGCAAGTAATATGCGCTTGCAGGGATAGAGACCGGGCTGAGCAATTAATTCGTCACCGGCAGCGAACTTGTCCGCTTCATATGGGGGTTGAGAAAGAGAACCTTTTGTTTGCGTTAGTGTTCCTTTTTCAAGTCTTCTTAGGTGATTACTGGAAATAAAGAGGAAAATTATCATTGATCATACTCGATGATATAAAAAAGCTCATTGGCAGTGTTCAAATCGTTCCATTGGGAAGTCTGTCCCAGTGATCCATTGGCTGGCCACCTGGTAAGGGCTATGCCGGATGCATCCTGTAAATTATTGGCGTTATCCGGCTCATGCTGGACTTCATTTGTGTCCCGGCCCCAGTTGCTGAACAGCCCTCCCATGGGCTGACCATCACTTCCGCCTGACCAGAACTGGGCGGTATTGTTTTCCCATATCCATGTTCCCTCTGCATCTATATCGTTTCCGCCTATCCAGACATAGGAAGCGCCGCCACCGTTGTCTGCCACCGTAGCACCATATTCGTTCTGCTCTATATAGCGGAAAAGTCGGGAATAAATCTCATGGTTCTCGGCAATGCTGCCGATATTGGCCAGGTAGCCTCCATCATTATCAGCTGCTGTTGAAGCTTCTTGCCAGGAGAGGGCAGTTTTGACTATTTTATATGAGTGGCCATTGTAGGAAAAGGTTTCCCGCGCGGCTCTGGTTTGGGTGCTGATATCATCAATCAATCCAGTTCCCCGGACGCGAAATCCGGTAATGGCAGTAATGGTGAAGTCAGGCCGCGCACTATGCAGATCTGCCACGATATCCCGTGTAAACACTCTCCATGTTCCATCATTGGCATCTGATCCTACAGCAAAATACGCATACTTGATGCCGCTCTCTTTCAGATACCCCTGATCAATATCTTCCGGTACATAGGTGATATAGACCGGACCATTATTCTCCGTTAATACTCTGGTCATAAATTTAAAATCCTGATCAAAATTCATTGCCCACGAGACAACAAGGCCTTCTGTAACATGTTGTATGTTATAGGCATACGCATCATCGGTACCATTTTGGCCGGAAAATGAAATCACACGTCCACCATGGCCGGCAACATTATTTATATTATCATTCGCTGCCCCATTGTACG
>DRLX01000448.1 GCA_011322715.1 Desulfobulbaceae bacterium | reverse complement strand
TTTCATCTGCCGAAAAAAACGGATTATACCCATGTGCCCTGGTGCACCTATACCCATCCGGAGCTGGGCAGCATCGGGATGAATGAAAAAAGCGCCAGGGCCGCCGGTATTGGGTACACTACCTGGATTGAAGAATTTTCCGAAAACGACAGGGGGCTTGCCGAAGGGGAAAGCATCGGTCGCATCAAGCTGCTTCTCGACAACAGGGAAAAACCCATAGGCATTCAGATCCTCGGACCGCACGGCGGTGATCTCCTCAGTGAATGGGTTGCTATCATGAACGGCAAGGTTGGGTTATCGACAGTTGCGGCGGCAATTCATCCCTATCCCACCTTAGGAGAAATCAATAAAAAAGTCGTGGGTTCGGTTTTTGCGGGAAAAATCTTTTCCGACAGGGTACGCAAGGTCCTCAAGTTTTTTTTCCGGCTCCGGGGAAGGGCCTGTCAAGCCGATGGCGACCTGTGAAAATACCACGCCAGGTACCTTGTATGCTTCACCCAAAAACTCTCTTGAACCCACCGGCTAAACAGCCGGCAGGAGGTCTGCTATGAAAATCAAGGTCAATTCGAAAGACAATGCCGACACCTGCCGGATTGTAACCGGCAGCCCATGCGGCTATGTAATCTTCGGCGCATCCGGCGATCTTACCCGGCGAAAGCTGCTGCCGGCTGTTTTCTCTCTGTTTACGAGGAAAAAAATTCCGAACAATTTTTTCCTGGTCGGCTTTGCCCGCACCCCCATGGATGACGACGCCTTCCGACAGCGGGTAAGGGATGCAATCAGCCAAACAGATGATGAGAGCTCACAAACTGAAACCGACGCCTTTGTCAGGCGCTGTTTCTATGTTGCCGGAAGTTATGACCAGGACGAGGGATACCTTCGATTAAAGGCCAAAATAAAAGCAGCTGAAATACAATTCTCCACCGGCGGGAATCTTGTTTTTCATATTGCAACCCCGCCGTCCCTGTACGCAACCATCGTTACCCTGCTGGGAAACAATCAACTGGTATGGCGAGGCTGCACCACGACACCCTTTCAGCGGGTAATTATTGAAAAACCCTTCGGCCGTGATCTTGCAAGCAGTGTCCAGTTGAACAAAGACCTGCTTATCCACCTCTGTGATGAACAGATCTACCGGATAGACCATTATCTGGGCAAGGAGACCGTACAGAATATCCTGATGTTCAGATTCGCCAATCAAATCTTTGAACCCGCCTGGAACCGAAATTATATCGATCATGTGCAAATTACCGTTGCCGAAGACATCGGGGTTGGACACAGGGCCGGTTATTTCGAACAGGCGGGGTTGCTCAGGGACATGTTTCAAAATCATATCCTGCAGTTGGCCACCCTGGTAGGCATGGAGCCACCGGTTGATCTGTCTGCGGACTCCATCCGGGATGAAAGGGTAAAATTCATGAAGTCAATCCGTCCCTTTGACCTGGACAACCTCCATGGGCAACTGATCAGAGGCCAATACGGAGCCGGGAAAGACGGCGCCCTGTCGATGAAAGCCTACCGGGAAGAACAGGGAGTAGGTGCAACATCATGCATTGAAACCTATTTTGCCATGAAGTTGCAGGTGGATAATGGACGCTGGCAGGGTGTGCCCTTCTACATCCAGGCGGGGAAACGGCTGGAAAAAAAGCTGACCAGGATCACCGTGGTTTTCAATAAGGTTCCCCACTGTATGTTCAATACAAAGAGGTCCGGATTCAATCCCGCCCCAAACAGGCTTATCTTTGATATACAGACGCAGCAGGCGATTTCTCTTCTTTTTCAGGCCAAGGTGCCGGGATCAAAGATGTGCCTGTCCTCACTTGCCATGGAGCTTGATTACCATGAGACCTTCGGCGAAAAAATGGATGAAGATTATTCCACGCTCATCCTCGACTGTATGCTCGGCGACCAAACTCTGTTCTGGAGGAAGGATTCGGTGGAGACCTCCTGGAAGCTGTTGACCCCGGTCCTTGAACAGTGGGAGAGCTGCAACAGGGAGGCAAGAAAAGACCTGCTTCACGGCTATGTCGCAGGTGGATGGGGACCGGAGGCAGGGCAGAGGTTTATAGAAAAAGACGGCAGGACATGGTTCATCGAATAATTCCTCCGGCCTCTACCATTTTACGCAAAACCGGCGGATTCCATCAGTGCCTTACTCTTGAATTCCTATCATAAAAAATAAGAAATTTTTCAGGTACAGTGTAGGAACCCGCCTTAGAATTAAGAAAAAATTAAGAAAATAATTACGGGGAAAATTATGGCACAAGCGGATATCGGCCTGATCGGCCTGGCGGTCATGGGGCAAAACCTGGTACTGAATATCAATGACCACGGGTACACCGCCTCCGTGTTCAACCGGACGACATCAAAGGTCGATGCCTTTTTACAGGGTCCTGCCAAAGGAACGAAAATTATCGGAACCCACTCCATAGAGGAGCTGGTCTCCACCTTGAAAAAACCACGCCGGATCATGATGATGGTCAAGGCCGGCAAGGTGGTGGACGCCTTTATCGACAAGCTGCTTCCCCATCTTGAAGAAGGCGATATCATCATTGACGGCGGCAACTCCCTGTATACGGATACGGATCGCCGTACCCGGGCCCTGGCCGAACAGGGGATCCTGTTTATAGGCACCGGTATTTCCGGCGGCGAGGAAGGGGCACGCAAGGGGCCTTCCATTATGCCGGGCGGCAACAAAAAAGCCTGGCCGCATGTACAAAACATTCTCCAGGACATCGCCGCAAAGATCGACGGCATACCCTGCTGTGACTGGGTCGGCGAGGGTGGAGCCGGTCACTTTGTCAAAATGGTGCATAACGGTATCGAATATGGTGACATGCAGCTCATCTGCGAGGCCTATGACTTCATGCGTCGTGGCCTTGGCCTGGGTACGGATGCCATGCAGAAAATATTTGCCGACTGGAACAGAGGCGTTCTTGATTCCTACCTCATAGAGATCACGACCAACATCCTGGGTTTTAAGGATGAGGACGGCACGCCTCTTGTTGAAAAAGTCCTTGATACCGCCGGTCAGAAGGGGACAGGAAAATGGACCGGAATAAATGCCCTTGATCTGGGCGTTCCCCTGACCCTGATCAGTGAAGCCGTGTTTGCCCGCTGCCTCTCGGCCATTAAGCCGGAACGGGAAAAGGCGGCTTCCCTGCTAAACGGGCCAAAACCCGATTGCTGCGGTGATATCCACAACCACATTAATGACCTGCATGACGGACTGTATGCTGCCAAAATTATTTCCTATGCCCAGGGATACATGCTGATGCGGGCGGCCGCCCTTGAATATGGATGGAATCTGCAATACGGAGCCATTGCTCTTATGTGGCGGGGGGGATGCATTATCCGCAGCGCTTTTTTGAAAAATATCAAAAACGCCTTTGACAACAATCCGGCGCTTGAAAACCTGCTTCTTGACGACTTTTTCCGCACGGCAATCCAGTCCGCCCAGGCCGGCTGGCGCAGGATTGCGGCCGGAGCAATAGAACGCGGTATTCCCTGCCCGGCCATTTGTTCCGGGCTGGCCTTTTATGACGGCTACCGCTCCGAACGTCTACCGGCAAACCTGCTCCAGGCCCAACGGGATTATTTTGGCGCCCACACCTATGAGCGAACGGACCAACCGCGCGGAAAATTCTTCCATACCGACTGGACCGGCAGCGGCGGGGATGTATCGTCAACAACATATTCAATTTGACCGGCCATAATACACAGCGGTATCCCGGTACGGTTTCAGCCGACCGGGAAAAAGCGTGTCCGTTCATCACACCATGCTGTATCATCTATTATTTTTTCCGATGTATCTCATCGTGACAGATCGTGCAGACCGTCACAAGATTGCTCTCCGTATTTGCACCACCTTCTGCATGGGCCTGCTTGTGGTGCAATTCCAGATGGCGCGGGTCGGATCGATTCCATTCGTTGTGCGACCAATGACATTTTGTACATTTGTATCCATCTCTTCGTAAAACCTTTCGTTTTACCGGATCCGGAATGTGCCGGTCATGTTCGGGGCTTTGTCGATCAGCCTCCAACAAATAAACCCCGACTTCAAGATCGGGTTTGCCTGTATTTCGTGTAACGATGGGCCAACCATATTCGGTCCGTAATTCTCTTACTCTTCGAGCCCATTCCGATTTATCCTTGGCAAGGTATTTTAACTCTTCTCCGGTAACCTTCCGGCCGACGTTTTGTCTCAGGTATTTTAAAAGTTTATCGCGTATCGAGATATTTTCCCGCCTGATTTCATTTGCCAGATGCCAACGATGCGCCGCGTCTCTATCCTGGTTGGTGGAAAGCAGAATATAATCGGACGGCCCCATTGATGATACATCTACCTCCGGAAAGGGAAATTCATTTTCTTCCGCCATCTGCCGAGCAGTCAAGCCACTTACAATCGACCAGCCGAACTGTACCTTGAGCTCCCGGACTCTTCGGGCATATTCCTGAATACCTGCAACAACCAGCAGTTCATCACTGCTGATAATACTACGGGGATATTTAAGGAAATAGTGAAGAATTCTATCTCGGGCGCTCCGGGCTATAGTTACGGGGATGAGCGACTTACCCAAGTCTCTCAGATGATGAAAACAGGGAACAAGGGCCAGGACTTTTTTGCGTAAATTATCGGATCGTAATTCCTCTTCAAAGTCGGATATCAACTGCTGAAGCTGTTTTCTAATCTTTTCAGATTCCATATGCGGCTTTTATCTATCTTCTTCAAGAAACGACAGGAGACGTTTTTTCAACATAGCACCGTCATGTACTTCACACGTCCAAATCACCAGAACCTTCCAACCTAATCTTTGCAATTTTTTAATATTTACAGTATCTCGCCGGATATTTTTATCCAGTTTTTCATTCCAGAACTTTTTATTTGTAACAGGGCGTTTAGATCTGCCGCAATCCGTATGACCATGCCAGAAACACCCATGAACAAATATAACCTTTTTATGCCTCGGCAACGTAATATCAGGTTTTCCCGGCAAATCCTTTCTGTGTAATCTAAATCTGTACCCCAACTTGTGAAGCTGAGAGCGAACTATTAATTCCGGTTTGGTGTCTTTGCCGCTTACGCGCGACATAATTTGACTTCGCTTTTCTCTTGAGAAGACATCCATTGTTTATCTCTTTGCTCAAGCAACAATCGTACGACATCCGCCACCCGAGCAGCCAAAAGCGGCGGTACGGCATTGCCGATTTGTTTGGCGATTTCTATCTTGGACCCAAGAAAACGAAAATCATCGGGAAAACTTTGAAAACGTGCCGCCTCCCTATGCGTAATTGGTCGATGTTGTTCAGGGTGCAGATAACGGCCTTTCTCCGGTTTAAAAAATTCCGTTCGAATTGTAACCGAAGGTCTGTCCCACCAAAGCCTCCCAAACAGGTCGGTTCCACCGGTCTTTTTCCGAATCCAGCATTTTGGTGTTAACTCAGGGGCAATCCGTTGTAAGTCAAAACGATTCATCCCTTCATTTGGAATAGCCCGGTATCTTTTTTTACTTAATTCAGTGGGGTTTCTACCAAAATGTAAATCAAGCGGCGGCGGGACATCCCGAATCTCGGTCCCTGCCGGTGGAGGCAATTCAGCAATTGCATCTCTCACGGTTCTCCACCGTTTTGGCCCGGGTAAATGTGTCTCGCTGTTAAACGGCAGCTCTATCCGGTTGCCGTTTTTCTTTGGATTAAAATGAGTTTTCCGGGGTGGAAATACGATTGACGGATCTGTGAATTTACAGCCTATAATAAATGCTCGGGTACGCGTTTGGGGCACACCATAATCCGCCGCGATTAATTTATCCTGCCATACTTTAAATCCTAGTGACTGTGCCATGCCGACTATTTCCCCATGCTCAAAACTGCCTAGCATCTGCGGAACATTTTCCATCACAAAAACAGATGCATTGCACCTTTCAACGACCTCCAGAAAAGGTCTCCACAATTCTTTACGAGGGTCATTCTCTCGATTTTTATTCAAGAGACTAAAACCCTGGCACGGCGGTCCACCAATGACAACATCGGCCTGGGGAATATCGATGTCGTTTTTCTCTAGTATTTCAACTATGTCACCGGCAATGCAATGAGGTCCGAAATTTTCATTGTATGTATTGACGCAGAATCGATTAAAATCGTTGGCCCACACCGATTGAAATGGTTGCCCGAAAACCTCCGAAAATCCTAACGACATTCCTCCGGCACCGGAAAACAAATCGACAAGACGGTAACGTTTTGAATTCCCGTCAAGCAATGCACCGGAACAGCATGATTCATACGTGGCCTCATCTTCAGCCAAAATAGAGGCCTTTTGAATTTCAAACGTA
>DRLX01000447.1 GCA_011322715.1 Desulfobulbaceae bacterium | reverse complement strand
CTACCACCGGCAAAAGAGGTGGTCAGCCAGACCCTTACGATATCAAGGGCTACCTCTATCCCCAAGACCCGGCCTCCAAGACAAAGCACGTTCGCATTATTATGTTCCCTGCTCATCCTGGCCGTATAGGCTTCATGACAGAGAGCAGCCCGAATTTCACGCTGCCTGTTGGCGGCAATGGACATACCTATTCCGGTACCACAGATAAGAATACCGCATTGAGCCGTACCTTCCCGGACATGAGAGCACACCTTTTGAGCGATTTCAGGGTAGTCAACGGAATCTTTGGAAAAACAGCCGATATCATTGAATTCATGCTTTAAGGTTGCCAGTAAAGAGGCAACCTCTTCTTTCATTTCAAATCCGCCGTGGTCACTTCCAAGAGCAATTTTCACAACTCAATATCTCCCTTGTAGAGGTACCTTGTAGTATTCAGGTAAATTGTTTCATAATGATAACGCCGTTTGTTCCGCCGAATCCAAATGAGTTGGACATAGCGGCAGACGGCTTACTCTCTCTGGCGCTATTTGGTACATAGTCAAGATCACAGGCAGGGTCAGGATTATCAAGATTGATCGTGGGTGGAATTATGCCGTGGTACAGGGTTAATGCGGTAAAAACTGATTCAATTCCTCCTGCGCCGCCAAGCATGTGCCCGGTCATGGACTTGGTGGAACTGATTTCAAGTTTTTCGGCATGATCGCCGAAAACGGTTTTTATTGCTGTGGTTTCGCAACGATCATTGAGCGGCGTAGAAGTTCCATGAGCATTGATATAAGAAATATCCTCCGGTTGCATGGCGGCATCTTGTAGAGCCATGGCCATACAACGAGCACCCCCTTCTCCGTTTTCAGGAGGCGCGGCAATATGATAAGCATCACTTGTCTGCCCGAATCCAACTATTTCGGCGTAGATAACCGCACCTCTTTTTCTGGCTGATTCAAGTTCTTCAAGAATCAGCATCCCTGCTCCTTCGGCAATGATAAATCCGTCACGATCGCGGTCAAAAGGCCGAGATGCCTTTTCGGGATCATCGTTACGGGTAGACAGCGCCTTCATTGAAGAAAAGCCACCAACGGCAAGAGGACAGATAACGGATTCAGCACCACCGGTTATCGCCACATCGCAATCTCCATAGGCAATATGACGAAAGGCCTCACCTACCGCATGGGTACCGGCCGCACATGCAGTGGACAGGGAAAGATTCGGTCCCTTGGCCCCTACATGCATGGAAATATGGCCGGAAGGCATATTAGGAATAACACGAGGAATAAAAAAAGGTGTAATTCGTCGCGGTCCCCTTGCCCGGTAAACGTCCTGATATTCCTCGATCGTGGGTAGCCCCCCCATACCACATCCGGTGATAACACCGACTCTGTCCGCATTGGTCTCCGAGATCTGAAATCCACTTTCTTTCCAGGCCATATCTGCAGCAGCGACAGCATATTGGACAAAATGGTCAAGATTTTTCAGCTGCTTTTTCTCAAACCAGAGACTAGGTTCAAAATCCTTGACCTCTGCCGCTATCTTTGCGGCCTGGTCCGAGGCATCAAAACGGGTAATGGCGCCAACACCGCTTTTCCCCTGAATCAGTGCCTGCCAGGTTTTTTCCGTTCCAGTACCAAGTGGGGTAACCAGGCCGACCCCGGTGACGACTACCCTTCTTTTCACAATATCTGCCTTATCTTATCAGAAAATAGCCCACGAAGTGTTTTCGTTACGGGTTATTTTCATCATTAGTTGTGGCTATCACCTAAAATTATGGTCCAGTCGTGCTGACTTATCCCTGTATTTTAGCGATATAATCAATGGCATCCTGTACCGTGGCAATTTTTTCGGCATCTTCATCAGGAATTTCAACATCAAATTCTTCTTCCATGGCCATAATCAGTTCGACAAGATCAAGGGAATCAGCGCCAAGATCATCAACAAAGGATGCGCCGGGAACTACTTTTTCTTTATCAACACTGAGCTGCTCGACAATTATTTCAGTCATTTTATCATCAATTGCCATCGGTTATCTCCTCTATGTTTTTGTATTTTAGGACAAATAAATTCATGTAACAACTTCACGAAACAAGAAACAATACAGACTTCAACATTCACCTGGCTCGTGACAGGGAAAAGATTCTTCCAGCTAATTTCCCATATACATACCGCCATTAACATGCAAAGTCTGTCCGGTCAAGTAACCGCTTTCCGGAAGAGCAAGAAAAGCAACACAACCGGCAACATCCTCAGGGGTACCCAAGCTACCAAGAGGTATCCGGGCACGAATCATTTCCTGTATATCTTCTGAAAGAGATCTCGTCATATCAGTCACTATATAGCCCGGCGCAACACTGTTGACGGTCACCTGTCTTGGGGCCAGTTCTCTGGCCATGGATTTTGTCAGGCCGATCATTCCGGCTTTGGCTGCCCCGTAATTTACCTGACCTCCATTACCGAGAAAACCAATTACCGAACTGATATTTATAATCCGTCCCCAACGTTTTTTCATCATGGCCCGCATCACTGCCTTTGAACAGAGAAAGGCACCTTTCAAATTCGTGTCCAGTACAAGATCCCAATCAGTTTCTTTCATTCGAGCCATAAGGCCATCTCTGGTTATGCCGGCATTATTCACCAGGATATCGGGTGTACCGGTATCGGAGGTGATCTGTTTTACTGCTTTTTGCACCGAAGGCCCATCGGCGACATCAAAGGCAAGGCTGAACCCGGTACCACCGGCTTTTTCGACAAGCTGTACTGTCTCTTCCGCAGCTGTCGGATTGGAGACATAATTGACCCAGACAGTGCATCCCATGGCGCCCAAACGAACACAAACAGCCCTGCCTATTCCCCTGCTGCCGCCGGTAACTAAAGCTATTTTTCCCTGAAGACTCATTTTCGTGCCTCCCTGATTCTTTTTGTCAGGGCAGGAACGACCTCAAAGAGGTCCCCGACAATGCCGTAAGTTGCAATATCAAAAATCGGTGCTTCCTCATCGCGATTAATGGCAACAATAGTTTTAGCGGATTGCATACCGACGGCATGCTGTATAGCACCTGAAATACCACAGGCAATGTAGAGCTTTGGACAAACCGTTTTTCCGGTTTGTCCAACTTGATGTGGATAAGAAATCCAGCCGGCATCCACAGCTGCCCTGGAAGCTGCAAGAGCCCCGTTTAGTTCATCCGCAAGTTCACGAACAATTGCAAACCCCTTCTCACTTTCCAGGCCGCGTCCTCCGGCAACCAATACCTCGACCTCCTGGATATTCGTCTGGTCGCTTTCCGCCTGCACAGTTTCCAGCACTTCAACGGCGGAGTGAAATAATTTTTTTCCCATGGCAACCGAAATTACTTCACCCTTACGAGAAGTGTCAGGATCAAGGGGGGCCATAACTTTTGCCCGGACCGTGGCCATCTGCGGCCGCGAGCGCGGGCACTCAATCGTTGCCATGATATTGCCGCCGAAAGCCGGCCGCGTCTGCAGCAACATGCCGTCTTCCTTACGAATGGCCAGCTGCGTGCAGTCGGCGGTCAGACCGGCGCCAAGGGCCGTGGCTACCTGGGGGATAACTGATCTTCCAATGGCAGTAGCGCCGCCAAGAACAACTTCAGGTTTATATTCCCGAATCAAATGTTCAAGAATCTTCCCGTATACATCCTCTCTATATTGACCAAGTGCAGGATCATCGACAAGATAAACAATATCAGCACCACCGGCAATCAAGGAATCACAGGAGCCCTGAACATCATTACCAAGGAGAACTCCACTTAGAGCAACACCCCGGTCATCGGCAAGTTTACGGCCAATGCCGAGTAATTCAAAAGAAACATCGGCTATAGCACCGTGTCGGGATTCAATAAAGACCCAGATTCCGGACCAAGCATCAATATCTATTCCATCAGTTCTTTCGGCTTCATCAATATGGAGCGCTTCAACTTCACAGGCATCGACACAGGTTCCACACAAAGTACAGTTGTCTCCAACGACCGCACATCCATCCTCAACAGTGATCGCGCCGAATGGACAACTCTCTTCGCAAGCACCGCAACCAATACAAACATCACTGTCAACTTTTAACATTGTTCTCTCTGGAATCAGGTTATCTTCAGGCCCGTGGTAATACGGTCATTATAGAAAAGGTTTCAGACACTCGACAAGCTGTTCCACCTGTTCATCAACCGAACCGGAAAAAATTTTCCGATCTCCTCGCGGTTCGGGCGAAAACACCTTTACAACCTGAGTTGGTGAACCGGCCAGGCCTATACACTGTTCTTCCGCACCAATGTCCGCAGCGGAAAGAGTTTTAATTTCGGCCTTTTTAGCCCGCATCTTCCCTTTAAGCGATGGGACACGGGGCTCATTAATATCTTTGACCACGGTCAAAAGAGCAGGTAATGGCAGCCGGACAACATCATATCCATCATCCATCATCCGTTCAACAATGATATGGTCTGGTCCGACCTCCCGAGTTTTCTGCACACAGGTGACATACGGCCTGTCCATCCGTGAGGCCACACCAGGTCCGACCTGGGCGGTATCACCGTCAATTGCCTGCTTCCCACACAGGATAAGGTCAGCATCTCCAATGGTCTCAATGGCCTTGACAAGAGTGTACGAGGTGGCCCATGTATCAGCGCCTGCAAAGGCACGGTCAGAAACGAGTACCCCTTCATCGGCACCGCAGGCAATGGACTCCCGCAACACCTCCGCCGCCTGAGGAGGTCCCATGGAAAGGACTTTCACTCGACCACCATATTCCTCCTTGATCCTGACCGCCTCTTCCAATGCATGCCGATCAAAAGGGTTCATGATCGATTCAACCCCTTCCCTGGACATGGTGTTGGTTTTCGGGTCAAGCCGGACGTCTTTAGTATCCGGTACCTGTTTAACACAGACTATGATTTCCATATCGATATTTTATTTTATGTCGTTAGAAGACGCATACATCACAACGGTGACGGAATGTATAACGCCACGGCGGCTGTACCGATGCAGAATTTCTTTTTTCAAAGAAAAAGGCCCACGAAATGATGCCGCTCCAAGCTATTTTTATTAACGAAGTCTACGCTTATCCGGTTGCGGCTGTGACGTAAAAACCTGGTCCTGCCATGCCGGTTTAGAAAAATGAACGGATTTTTCATCCAGGGTCCCCGGTATCAGGCATACTCCTTATTGAGTTCCTGGCCGATAACATTGCGCTGGATCTGGTTTGTTCCTTCGTAAATCTGCAATATTTTGGCATCCCGCATCATTTTTTCCACGGGATACTCTTTCATGTACCCATACCCACCAAGAACCTGAACGGCATCAGTGGTGACCTTCATAGCCATATCAGTGGCAAAGACCTTGCTCATGGCTGAAGCCTTACTAATTTTCTTTGAATGGGCATCTATATGGCGGGCGGCGGCATAGACCAATGCCCGTGCCGCTTCAAGCTGGGTAGCCATATCGGCAAGCATATGCTGCACAGCCTGAAAAGCAATAATCGGCTTGCCGAACTGCACTCGTTGCTTGGCATAAGTGACGGATTCATCCAAGGCAGCCTGCGCAAGACCAACGCCAAGGGAGCCGATACCCGGCCGGGAGAGATCAAGAGTTTTCATAACCGTTATAAAACCGGTTCCCTTCCGACCGACGAGACGATCTTTCGGGATACGGCAGTCCTTCATGATCAATTCTCTTGTAGCGGAGGAACGAATCCCCATCTTGTTTTCTTTTTTGCCGTAGGAAAAGCCGGGATCATCTTCTTCAACAACAAAGATAGATGCCCCTCGAGCTCCTTTTTCAGGGTCCGTTAGGGCAACAATGGAATACACCTGGGCTTCCCCGCCATTTGTGATCCATTGCTTGGTGCCGTTAAGGATCCAATGATCCCCATCAAGGACGGCAGTAGTCTTGACACCGGACGCATCGCTGCCGGCACCTGCTTCCGTCAAGCCAAAAGCCGCCCATTTTTCACCGGTAGCGATCAAGGGAAGATATTGTTCCTTCAATTCCTTGCTGCCGGCAATCATTACCGGATATATACCAAGGGCGCACGCGGCAAAACTGGTTGCAACCCCGACACACCCCCGGG
>DRLX01000446.1 GCA_011322715.1 Desulfobulbaceae bacterium | reverse complement strand
GCGGCAAACCTGCTTACCAATGATGCGCTTGATCCAAAGTGTAAAATTGCCGAAGCCAAGGTCTGCGCCGTCAAGATAGAAAAAAGAACCAAGGCGCCTGTTTAAACAGGTCAGTGTATATTTCCCCGTATTTCTGGGGATATAAGGATTATAGTAAATTTACTCTGGAGATTGTAATGGGAAAAGGAATGGAACACAGGGCCGGATCAGTGATGGTTGTCGGTGGTGGTATTGCCGGTATACAGGCAGCCCTGGACCTGACCGAGCTTGGTTATTATGTATATCTGGTGGAAAAGTCCGCCGTGGTCGGCGGTGTCATGGCCCAGCTGGACAAAACATTTCCCACCAATGACTGTTCTCTCTGAATACTGGCGCCTAAGCTGGTAGAGGCCGGTCGGTCTCCAAATATAGAGATGTTGACCAATGCCGATCTTTTGGCATTGGAGGGAAAGTCTGGTGATTTTACGGCCAAAATTCGTCAACGGCCCAGATATATTGATGCCGATGCCTGTACGGCCTGCGGCCTGTGTACCCAGTATTGTCCACGCCATCATGTGGATCCCTATAATGAGGGACTGTCGTTAACCCGTCCCATTCATATTGATTATGCGCAGGCCGTTCCTGCCACCTACTATATTGATCCCTCTTCATGTCTGCACCTGCAGCATGATACCTGCCAGATCTGTGTTCCGGTCTGTCAGAGCCATGCGATTAACTTCAATCAGAAACCAAAAGACATTGAACTCAATATAGGTGCGGTCATCCTGTCCCCTGGATTTGGAAAAATTGATCGAAGCACACTTGAAAAATTCAGTTACGGCAGTCATCCCGATGTGGTGACCAGTTTCGAGTTTGAGCGCATGACCACCGCATCCGGTCCGTTTATGGGCGAGGTAAAGTGTTTCTCCGATGGCCGACATCCCAAAAGGATTGCCTTTATCCAGTGTGTCGGCTCTCGTGATCTCGGCTGTGACAACGGGTATTGTTCGTCTGTCTGCTGCATGTATGCAATCAAAGAAGCCATGGTTGCCAAAGAACATGACCCTGAGGTAGATATCACCATTTACTATATGGATATCCGCACCCAGGGTAAGGAATTTGATAAGGCCCAGCAAAGAGCTGAGGCCATGGGCATCAAATTTGTCCGTGCTAAAGTGGGCGATATCACGCCCTGGAACAATCGGTTACAGTTGACCTATTCCACCCTGGAAGGCGGCCATGAATTTGAACCCTTTGATCTGGTTGTTTTGTCCGTCGGCCTTGAGTCTCCTCGTGATGCTCAGGGGATTGCCGACATTACCGGTATTGCACTCAACCGCTATAATTTTGCCGAATCCAAGACCTTTCAACCGCTTGCCACCAAGAGAGACGGGGTGATTGTTGCCGGTGCTTTCCAGGGACCAAAGGATATCCCCGAATCAGTGACCCAGGCATCTGCTGCCGCCGGTATTGCCGCCGGACTCCTGGAAAAGCAGCGCGGCCAGGGTATTGTTCATAAAGATTATCCTGAACAGAAAACGGATACCGATGAACCACGTATCGGAGTTTTTGTCTGTCATTGCGGTATTAATATCAGTTCCGTTGTTGATGTGCACCGGGTGGAAGATTCGGTGGCCGACATGGAAGGCGTTGTCTACCACACCGATTCTCTGTATTCCTGCTCGCAGGATGCGGTTGAAACGCTGAAGAAAACGATTATCGCCCATAATTTGAACCGGGTGGTTATTGCCGCCTGTTCGCCCAGAACCCATGAACCGCTCTTTCAGGAGACCCTGAAAGATGCGGGTTTAAATCCCTGTCTGGTCGAGATGGTCAATATTCGCGATCAGTGTTCCTGGGTGCATGCCGGTGAACCGGATGCGGCTACGGATAAATCGCAGGATCTTGTGCGCATGGCCGTTGCCAAGGCTCGTAAACTTAAACCACTTCCTGAACAGACCGTACCTGTGACAACCAGGGCTCTGATTGTCGGCGGCGGAATTGCCGGGATGGTGGTGGCATTGACCATGGCCGCGCAGGGATTTGAATCGGTTCTGCTTGAAAAGGAAAAGACCCTTGGCGGCAATCTTGGTCTGCTCAATCATACCCTGAGCAGTAGTGAGACGGCCGCTTATTTGAAAAAGCTGGTTGCTCGCGTTAAGAAGAACAAGAAAATCGACGTGTTGACCAATGCCGAAATCGTGCATAGTTCCGGTTTCATCGGTAACTTTTCTTCAGTTGTCGCCACCACTGCCGGTAAGAAGAAAGAGGAACATACCATAGATCATGGTGTTGTTATTCTTGCCACCGGCGGCCATGAACATCGGCCCGACGGCTACCTGCTTGGTAAAAACAGCAAAGTGCTCACCCAGCAGGAGCTGGAAAAACGCCTTGCCGGCAAGGCTAAGAACCGGGCGCCTGATTCCGTGGTCATGATTCAATGTGCCGGTTCCCGGGGCGATGATCTGAACTACTGTTCCAAGGTCTGCTGCAACCATGCCGTCAAGAATGCTCTGCAGATAAAGGAGATCAATCCCGATTCTCAGGTCATTGTCCTGTATCGTGATATGCGGACTTACGGCTATGCGGAGGATGCGTATCGTGAAGCCAGACTTAAAGGGGTAATTTTTATTCCCTACGAACTGGAAAATAAACCCGAGGTTTATGAAAAAGGGCGGCGTCTGCATGTAAAGTTTTTTGACACCCTCATGCAGGAAGAACTTGATATAACGCCTGATCTGCTGGCCCTGTCCGTCGGTATCGTGCCCGACGGGACCGAGGATTTAAGCAAACTGCTCAAGGCCCCGCTGACCGATGATAAATTTTTTCTTGAAGCCCACGTTAAACTGCGACCGGTTGAGCTGCCGGTGGATGGCGTCTATGTCTGTGGTTTGGCACATGGTCCGAAACCGGTTGATGAAACTATTGCCCAGGCACAGGCCGCTGCCGCCAAGGCTGCTATTCCCCTGGTAAAGGGTTCGGTTTCGGTTGATCCCATTGTTTCATCGGTGGATGAGAAGACCTGTATCGGTTGTGGACTGTGCGTCAGCCTGTGCCCCTTTGGTGCTATTGAAATGATCAAGGTTGGGAAAAAACGAAAGGCCCGTACCATTGCCGCCTCCTGTAAGGCGTGCGGCATTTGTGCAAGCCACTGTCCGACTTTTGCCATCTCCATGGGCGGATTTACCAATGAGCAGATAACCGCTCAGATAGAGGCCTTCGGTAAGGCCACAGAAAAAGAAACCGCTGAGGTATAAGATATGAGTGATGAATTCAATCCCAGGATTCTGGGTTTTCTCTGTAACTGGTGCTGTTATGCCGCGGCCGATGCCGCCGGGGTATCGCGTTTCCAGTATCCGCCCAACCTGAGGACTATCAGGGTCATGTGCACAGGCAGGGTTGATCCTTCGTTTATTTTGCGTGGATTCATTGAGGGCGCGGACGGCATTTTTACCGGCGGCTGACAACTTGGCGAATGTCATTACCAGGTTGGTAATTATGATGCTATGGGTGCTGAAAGTCTGGTTCACAGAGTACTTGCTGAAATCGGTATTCGTAAAGAGCGCTATGATCTACAATGGGCGTCTGCAGCAGAAGCACCCCGTTTCGTGCAGTTGATAACCGAGTTTACCGAACAGATGAAGGAACTTGGTCCGCTTGGCAAGGCCGAGGGGCTAAGTGAAGAAGAGTTGAAAAGTCGCCTTGAAAAAGGGCTTGAATTTGTTTCCAGCATGAAAAGCCGTATCAGCTACGGCAATGCAACCAAAGCGGTCCGTAAAGATAAAATATGGACCAGGGAACATATTGACGAGGTGATTAATACAAAAATGGCCAAAACTCTGGACAAGGCCTTTGCCTGACATAGAGCGATACCGGAATTTCACAAAAAAGCCCGTGCATCGTTTATAGATGCCGGGCTTTTTTGTATTTGGTCATTGTTTCGCCGGGACGATGTAATAGGAATCATGCACTGTATCAACATGTTGATTCCAGCATTGAAGTTTTTTGTGGCCGGATACCGACCAATTGAACCGGTCATGTGTTGATTGACGACTAATTTTCCGGCCCGGGAAAAGACGATATGAAGATCCTTGTTGTTGAACAAAATAACTCCGGCCGCAATAAGACCGCCGGTATTAAAAAATACGGCAATCCTGACGATCGTGTGATCATTCTTGCCATTGATGAACATCTGCCTGAATTTGTAGATGAACCGGAAAAATATATCACCGCTGATGCCGTCCGAGAGATGGACCTTGTCCTTAATTACCTGACACATCCGGATCTCTCCCATTATCTTATTGGACTGTGCACGCAAAAGGGAATTCCCGTTGTCTCTTCGGGTAAGCACAGTGAAAACGGGTATACGCCTTTTACCTGTTGCGGTCTCGGCCGTCACAAACAGTTGGGGAGTTATGGAAACTGTTTTGGTTTTCCTGAATATCGCGTAAAGCTTGAAAGTGGGATTATTACCGATATCGAGGTGATACGCGGCGCACCCTGCGGTGCTTCCTGGGAAGTGCTGGATCAGGTAATCGGATCTACCGTTGCCGATGCCCTTGTTCTACTGCCAAGGCTTATCCAGTATCATTGTACGGCAAATCCCGGCCGTTTTGATCCAATTACCGGTAAAAGCCCGGTCCATTATGCAGGATACGTCCATCGTGCAGCTCTGAAAAAGGCCTGCGATTACGCAGAAAAAGAGTCATTTCACCCATGAAAAACTGGGGCATGTTTGAAGATCGTCCGGAGACACATGACGCAGCAGGCCGAAGCTTTTGCAACGCCATCGAACATGAAAAAACCTACTCTATAGAATTAAACAAATGACTATCAAACTCAGCAGGTCGGAACAGAAAAGAAGGATTAAAGAAGTCGAAAAATTGGTTCGAGAACTGGTCGAGTTGCCGGAGCCGGTATTGAAAAAACTCCCGATCGATGATGACATTCGTCGGCTGTTCATTGAGGCGCAGGGTCTGAAAGGCGGCGCCGGGAAGAGGCAGATTAAATATATCACCAAGATGTTGAAAAATGAATCGCTTGTCGGGCTATATGATTATCTCACCGATAAAAAAGGTGGAAAGCTGAGACAAAAAAAACAATTTCATGCCTTGGAATATTTCCGGGACAGCCTGATCAATGAGGCCATAGCGCGGAGAAAGGAACTGGCTGCAGACCAGCTGGAGCTAACGGAAAACTGGGACAGTTTAACCATCAATGAAATTCAGGAAGACTTGCCTCTGGTCGATGTGTCTGCCTTACGTCGTCTTTCGGCCATGTATGCCCGAACCCGGCAGACCCGGCACAGCCGGGAAATTTTTCGTCTTCTTCATGCTGCCGGGGAACTGGCCCGGCAGAGAGGAGAAGAAACGAAGACCTGATTGCATGCAGGCTCATCTTGCGTGCAATCAGGCATACGTCTTAGAGGCTTAATCATCTTCCAGCGGCTCTATCAGAAGAATTTTATCTCCCGGTTTTAAAGCCTGGCCGATTTCCGTTGCAATGTCCACCACCTTGCCGGTGACTTCACTGATAACAGGAGTCTGCATCTTCATGGCCTCAAGGATAGCGACCTGATCTCCCGCCGTTACCTCCTGGCCTGTTTCCACTGAAATATCATAGACATTACCGCCGAAAGGTGCGCGAATATCACCTGTTTTTGCGAGCTTTACGATTTCGTCCTTGGACAGGGTTGCCCGGCAGGTGGTTCCCTCCCGTACTTCCGGTTCAATAATATAGGTTCTCTGGGAATGATCTACATTGAGATAAACATTGGTTCTACCGTCTTCATCCTCCTGGCTCGGACCAATCTCAATGAGATGTTCCTTGCCGTTATGGTCCCGAAAAACCATGGTTTCGCCAAGCTGGAAGCCGCCTTGCCGTAGGAAGATCGAGGGTGGCAGGACATATGACTGGCCGAATTTTTCTTCAAATTTAAAAAAATCAACAGCATCATTTGGATGTTGCAGGTAGGTGACGAGTTGTTGTTCCGTCGGCTCTTTGCCAAGTTTTCCGGTCAGTGTTTCCCGCTCCTTGTCAATGTCTATATCATCAATAACCTCGATGCCGCCGTCGCGCTCAAGCACTGTTTTCCAGTCCGGCCCGAATGCCTTCTCGTAAATCCAGTCCGCAGGTTGGTAGAAGGGAAAAGGACCATATTTACCCAGCAGCAAGTTCTTTAAATCACCTGACGGGTTACCGTATCGTTCACCTTCAAGAACATTTGATACCGCAGTCGTCCAGAGAATTTGCGACCCGGGTGTGACGCTCCACCAGTTGCCGAGTTCTTTCTGTACCTTGGGCAGTTCCTTGTGCAGAATATCGGGCATCTTATCCAGAAATCCTCCCTTTGCCGCCTGTTCAAGGCTCGAACCCATTGCACCGCCGGGAAGTTTATGGATCTGAACCGTGGGCATGAATCCTTTGATCTGCGCTTCAAACTGGCTGTAATACTGCCGTTGGTCACGGATAACATCAGAGGACCTGATGACCGCCTCTTCATTGATGCCGATGGCCGTCTTGCCGTAATCCTTCAATGTCTGGATAACGGTAAGGATAGGGGGGGGACCGTAAAAGCCCGTAAATGAATGATCCGAAGCATCAACGATTGTTGCTCCATTGAGCACCGCTGCCTGAATTCGACCGATGTCATTACCATCCGTGTTATGGCCGTGATAGTGAATAATCAGCTCGGGATAGGCCTGTTTGATGGAGTTGACCAGTTCACCAATACGTTTGGGTGTGCCGAGACCACCGTGATTTTTAATGCACAGGATGATTTCGGTACCGGTGACATCGAGAATCTCCCGGACTTTTTTAACATAAAAATCATCGGTATGCTCAGGACCGGTTGAGAAACAGATGCAGGGTTCGTTAATTTTTCCCGCCTTGGCAACTTCTTCAAATACCGCCTCCATGTTGGGAACGTGATTCATAAAATCAAAAGTACGCCATACATCCACATATTTTGCAAACTCACGAACCGTCAGCCTGATGACGTTCTGCGGATAGGGCCGATAGCCGAAAAGATTTACGCCTCGACACAGGGTCTGGAACATGGTGTTCGGCATCTGTTCGCGCAGGAGTTTCAGCTTGAGAAATGGATCAACCTGTTTGCGGAGAATATCGACATGAATGGAGGCGCCGCCGGTGATCTCCAGGGAAAAATATCCGGCTTCCTCTCTTGCTTCGGCGGCCATGAGGTCCGTATGCAGGAGAATACGGTTTTTATAATCCGACTGGGACGTGTCCCTGGTCGTATTAGTGATATAATATCCATCGGTCCGTCGCAATGTGTCTAGCACTGCATCCGGAGTCATTTTTTCTGTAATACGTGTCATATAATTATCCGTTTCGTTCGCTTAAAGTGAAGAGACCAGGAGCCGATGGCCGCATATCAGGCGGCATAGGTGTTTTGTTTCTTCTGGTGTATTTCAGCTATCAGTCGGGCAAGTTTATTGACTTCGCTTGCCTGCTCGTCATATTCAAAGAGCTGCTCGTTTTCGTCGAGAAACGAGGTGTCGAATTGACCTTTTTTGAAGTCCGGATGATTGGTCAGGTTGAGATAAAAGGGTATGGTAGTCTTGGGTCCGGTGATGACGAAGTTGTGCAGACAGCGTTTGAGCCTGTCAACGGTTTCGTTCCACGACCAGCCGAAAACCGTCATCTTGACCAACAGGGAATCATAAGCCTCAGGAATAGTAAATCCCTGGTAGCAAAAGCCGTCAAGTCGGACGCCATAGCCGCCGGGTGAGTGATACACCGTGATGGTTTTACCGCCTTCCGGCATGAAATTATTCTGTGGGTCCTCGGCATTGATACGCATCTCAATAGCATGGCCGCGCAGGTGAACATGTTCCTGGTCAAACAGAAGTTCCTTGCCCATGGCGAGTTTGATCTGCGTACGGACAATATCTATACCCGTGATCATCTCCGTGACCGTATGCTCAACCTGTAGTCTGGTATTAATCTCCATGAAATAAAAGGAATCGTCCTTGTCGAGAAGGAATTCAACCGTACCGGCGTTGAAATAGTCGGCCGCCTGGGCCGCTTGGATTGCCGTTAAGCAGATCTTTTCACTGAGTTCAGGGCTGAGCTGGAAGGCCGGAGCAATCTCGATAAGTTTCTGATTGCGTCGCTGGATGGAGCAGTCTCTTGTCCCGAGATGAATTGTTTTCCCGGTTTTGTCGGCTATAATCTGTACCTCGATATGTTTGGGCCGGACCACGACTTTTTCCAGGTACACCGAATCATCATTAAAGGCTGCCATGGCTTCGGAACGGGCAATGGTATATTGCTCGGCAAGCTCGGATTCACTTTCTATCCGTCGAATACCGCGTCCGCCGCCACCGGAGGTCGCTTTGAGCATGATTGGATAGCCGTATTTTTTGCCGAAAGCAACCGCTTCGGCCAGACCTTCATCGCCTGGTTTGAGATTATTTGTTCCCGGTACCATGGGAATGCCGGCTTCAGCCATGATCTTTCTGGCCATGACTTTGTTGCCGAGTTTTTCAATGACTTCGGAGGAGGGGCCAATAAAAACAAGACCCGCCTCTTCGCATGCACGCGCAAAATCCGGATTTTCTGCCAGAAAACCATAACCGGGATGGATGGCTACGGCGCCGGAATGAATAGCGGCATCAATAACTTTATCAATGTTGAGGTAGTCGGAACGTGGCCCATCACCGATCCATACCGCCTCATCAGCAATGCGAATATGTCTGGAATCCTTATCCGGAGACTCGTAGACGGCAACTGCTTCATAATTGAGTTCCTGGATGGCTCGTATTATACGGATGGCTATTTCACCACGATTGGCCACAAGAATTTTTGTTTTCAATTGTATGCCCCAAAGTTGTGGTTTATGTTTATCCGAAAATAGTCAGCGGAGCGTTGCCGCTCCGGGCTATTTCCATTATTTGTTGTGGCTTTGGCCTGAATATTTGATCCAGCCATGACGATTTATGCGAAAATCGCCCGCCTGGTATACCGCTCCAAGCCATTTTTATTGATGGTTGAGGCTGCGACGGTATAAGCCGGAGTCTTCACTACGTTCCGTTTACCTGATCCAACCATGCTGGTTTTTTCGGTAATCGACTCGAAAAGGGGCGATCATCAAGCATTATTTCAATTTGTTACAACAGTGACCGCAAAGTATCCGGTCCTGCATGCCTCTCTATTGTTTTGCACCTGAGCACTTACACTGTTTTTTTCAATCATGGAGTCCGGGCAGCACGGAGCTACACATTTGCACGACCGAATACTCCAAAGGTATACTAGAAGCCGCCTGATGGAAG
>DRLX01000445.1 GCA_011322715.1 Desulfobulbaceae bacterium | reverse complement strand
TTTTCCCGGTCGTGGACGGTTGTCAGCGCGTGCAGATCAACGATGAATACATACAGATCGGATGTCTCCATGTTGGAGATCATGGTTTTCATCATGCCGAAATAGTTGCCGATATGGAGCTGGCCCGAAGGCTGGATGCCGGAGAGAATGCGTTTCATGGGATTTGCTTTGGGTTGAAGATTCAAGGTTTGCTGTTTTGACTTCAGAACGTGGAAGATAAACCAAAATAACAAAAAAGGGGAGTGCGGATTTTCATCCACACTCCCCTTTTTTCGTTTTCAGGCGGAAGAGGCTTATTTTACCTCTTCAAAGTCGGCATCAACGACATCGTCATCATCGCCTCCGCCGGAAGATCCTGCCGCGCCTCCGGCTGCACCTGCACCCGGACCGCCTGCAGCGCCTGCTCCGGGACCGCCTGCGGCTCCACCTTCCGGACCACCCTGCTGGGACGCCTGGGCATACATCAGTTCAGCCAGCTTGTGGGAGGCCTGGGTCAGTTTTTCCGTGGCACTCTTGATGGCTTCAACATCATCTCCTTCCAGTGCCTTTTTCAGGCCTTCGATTTCACGCTCCACATTTGCCTTGGTCTCGGCGTCCACCTTGTCGCCGAGTTCGGTCAAACTCTTCTGGGTCATATGGATCATGGAGTCACCGTTATTTTTGGCCTCCACCAGTTCTTTACGTTTTCTGTCCTCTTCAGCATGCAGTTCCGCATCCTTCTGCATCCGTTCGATCTCTTCTTCGGAGAGCCCGGAAGAGGCGGTGATGCGGATGGACTGTTCCTTGCCGGTGCCAAGGTCTTTGGCCGACACATGGAGGATACCGTTGGCGTCAAGATCAAAGGTGACCTCGATCTGCGGGACGCCACGGGGTGCCGGTGGTATATCCGTCAGTTCGAAACGGCCGATGGTCTTGTTGTCGGCGGCCATCTCCCGTTCACCCTGGAGCACATGGATGGAAACCGCAGGTTGATTATCAGCGGCCGTCGAGAAGATCTGGCTCTTTTTGGTCGGCACCGTTGTGTTCTTTTCAATCAGTTTGGTCATCACTCCGCCCAGGGTTTCAATGCCCAGGGAAAGAGGTGTTACATCAAGAAGGAGGACGTCTTTGACGTCACCCTTGAGTACACCGCCCTGAATGGCGGCACCGATGGCAACAACTTCATCGGGATTGACACCTTTATGCGGATCCTTGCCGAAGATCTCTTTGACCTTTTCCTGGACCTTGGGCATACGGGTCATGCCGCCGACCAGAATGACCTCATTGATATCGGATGGGCTCAGGCCCGCATCTTTTAATGCCGTCTGACAGGGACCGGCGGTCCGTTCAATCAGGTCTTCCACCAGGCTTTCCAGCTTGGCCCGTGACAGCTTGATGTTCAAATGTTTGGGACCGGTGGCATCAGCCGTGATAAAGGGCAGGTTGATGTCCGTTTCCATGGCGGTTGACAGCTCCTTTTTCGCCTTTTCCGCCTCTTCTTTCAACCGCTGCAGGGCCATGTTGTCGTTGCGTAGATCAACGCCCTGGTCACGCTTGAACTCGTCGGCCAGCCAGTTGACGATACGCATGTCAAAGTCTTCGCCGCCGAGAAAGGTGTCGCCGTTGGTTGATTTGACCTCGAAAACACCATCACCGATCTCAAGGATGGACACGTCGAAGGTGCCGCCGCCAAGATCGAAGACAGCGATTTTTTCCTCGCCTTTCTTGTCCAGGCCGTAGGCCAGGGATGCGGCGGTAGGTTCGTTGATAATTCTCTGTACATCCAGACCGGCGATTTTACCGGCATCCTTGGTCGCCTGACGCTGCGAGTCGTTAAAGTAGGCCGGTACCGTGATAACGGCTTCGGTCACAGGCTCGCCGAGGTATTCTTCAGCGGTCTGCTTCATTTTACCGAGAATCATGGCCGAAATTTCGGCGGCGCTGTATTTTTTGCCGTCTACTTCGACCATGGCGTCGCCACCCGGGCCTTCCACAATCTTAAACGGGCTGATTTCAATGGATTTCTGCACTTCGGCATCGGTAAACTTTCGCCCGATGAGCCGCTTGATGGCAAAAAGCGTTTTGGTGGGATTGGTCACCGCCTGTCGTTTTGCCACCTGCCCGACCAGTCGTTCACCATTGTCGGTGAAAGCGACCACGGAAGGGGTCGTCCTGTTTCCTTCACTGTTTTCGATTACTTTGGGCTCGCCGCCCTCCATGATGGCGACACATGAGTTTGTCGTACCCAGATCTATTCCAATAATTTTCCCCATGATTATATCTCCTGTCTCCTTTTGGTATCAGTCTTCAGCTCTTAAAAATAGCTGGTTATGTATGCACAATAATTAAAATCCCGGCCGGTATTAATATCTTCACATCTTGATTAAAGCATTCCTTTTCCGGGAGGATCGGCTGCTCAAACGAGCAATTCCATCCGCATCATTACAATGCGCATGATCGGTGCTTTGTCAAGGGATATCAGTTATGAATCTTTGCCGCTGGAAACAACGACCTGCGCGTGACGCAGAACCCGATCCTTGAAGCGATATCCCTTGGCGAATTCACGCAGCACGTGGTTCGCGGGAACCTCGTCGCTGGCTTCCATGGTCAGAGCGTCCATTTCGTCGGGATTAAACTCTTTGCCGACCGATTCAATAGGCGTAACGTTAAACTTCTCCAGAACGGACAACAGACCCTTATAGGTCAGTTCAATTCCTTCCAGCATTGACGCAAGCTTGGTGTCGGCATCTTCAGTTTCCGTTTTAGCCTGTTCCATGGCCCTTTCCAGATTGTCGACGGTGGGGAGCAGGTCCCGCAGAATGTTTTCTCCTGCATATTTGACCATCTTTTCTTTTTCCCGCTCCATGCGTTTTTTGTAATTCTCGGCATCAGCGGCAATGCGGAGCATACGTTCTTTTGTCTGCTCAAGTTCCGTCTGCAGGTCGGCTGCTTTCTCGGTGTTACCGTCGTTCTTATCGGAAATTTCATCAACGGCACCCAAGTCCTCTGGAATTTCCATCTCTTCGTTTATGTTCTTTTCTTTCCGTCCCCTTCTTTTATCTCCCACCTGTTCACTCCTGTTATTTATTTATCGGTGTTTATGTATGTATGATTGCAGTGTCCTTTCGGCTCTTAACGCCGATGGGTCGAGCAGATGGACTATTCTGTCCGCAATAATTGAAGTGTGATGACCCGGACAAATCTGGTCGGAACAATAAGTATGAGGAAATCCAGTGTCAAGAGGGGAAAAGGCCGTAATTTGTATGAAAAGCGAGGGGAAATCACCTGCGACGGCATGTCTTCCGACGCAGGTTCAATGACAAATGGATCAGGAGTTGAGATACCTGTCGATGGCAGTAGAGATAGTGGTAAAGATTTTAATAAATTCCGTTTCGTCACGTTCAAGCAGGGTAATGCGAAATCCCTGCAGGGAGGTGGCAAAGGACGACAACGGCACAACGCAGACGCCGGTGGAAGCAAGTAAATAATAAACAAATCGTTTGTCCAGAGAAACATCCGGTCCGGATACTAACGTTTCAACGGTTTTTCGGACCTCATCATTTTCGATGGGCAGGGTCTGGGAACGGGTGAGCAGGCCATCGGAGAACGCAACACTCATATAAAATGCGCCGTTAGTTCGATTGACAAGGATTCCTTTAGTTTCTTTGAGGATATCATAGGCGATATTGGAGTATCTTTCATAGCGTCGGATACGTTCGTCCAGATACTCCTGGTAGCCGGGATGGCTTTTGATCCTCGGTAAGACAACCTGGGGCAAGGTAGTGGAGCAGACCTCCAGCATCTTGGCATTGAGGATTGATTTGACATAGGTTTCAAACATCGGGTCACGATGACCGTTATAGACCTCTATCCAACCGCAGCGTCCACCCGGCCAGGGCATTTCTTTGGAAGTCCCACGCATGCAGAGGGCCGGAACCTTGTCGCCGATGACGGTGCACAGCGGTGCGGCCACGGTCCCGTTGTAGGTGATGTTTTGATAGACCTCGTCGCAGATGATAAAAAGGTCGTTTTGTTCGCAGATTTCAACAATGGCGCGGATGACCCCGGCCGGGTACACTGCCCCGGTCGGGTTGTCCGGGTTGATGACCAGGATACCGGCAACCGCGGGATTGTACTTGATATGGTTTTCAATATCTTCCAGGTCCGGATACCAGAGATTGTTGGGGTTGAGGATATAGGTTACGGGCTGGTCCCCGGCATGGGCCGCTTCCGCCGAAGAATGGGTGGTATAGCTCGGGGTCGGCACAATAACCCTGGCCGTGCGCTTGAGGAATCCGAAAACCTTGGAGATGGCATCACCCAAGCCGTTGAAAAAGATGATATCCTCGGCATCAATCCGGACGCCGCCCATGGCGTTGGTATCGGCGGCGAGATACTCACGGGTTTCCAGAATGCCTTTGGTCGGACTATAGCCGTAGGTCGCATTTTCCTTGACCGCGCCGGCGACGATGTCCTTCATCCAGTCGGGGATTTCCTCTCCCTTGGCAATCGGATCACCGATATTTTCCCAGTTGACCCGTACGCCGAGCTTTTGCAGTTTGGTGCCGACGTTGACTATATTTCTGATTTCATAGGTCAGCTCTCCCGCGCCTATGTGGAGGATATCCGTTCGCATAACTCCTTTCTCCGTTTACCGATCCGTTACCTGAAAGAAGATGTCCCCCTGGATTAACGTCCGGATTTTCTTCTGTAATTTTTGCGGCTCCAACCAGGCCGGTTGCAGCGGCTTTGCGAAACCCTGGAATTTAGCCTCATACCACGGTAGGCCGGCACCGTCAACCTGGGCGCCTGAAAAAATGATTGCGTCGTAAAAACTTCGATCTACTGCTTCGTGTGTCCCGGTGCGATTCACAACATACTACATGTATAGTTAAGACCCGCCACAGAACACTACTCCTCGGAGTCTCCGCTACGCTCCGTTTACCTGTATATCTGTGTTTTTACTTAGCCATCCTTGAAAAGGTTTGGACTTTTTACGAGTTCATCAAAAATGATTGTTCAGGATTTACTGCCGGTGATGGTATGTTCTGCGCCATGCTGTGGAGATGTGGGTAACCCTTATGATGTCCACCTCGACCTACTGTTATTCCAAGGTTTCTTCCTCTTTTCGTGTCTCAATTCTTGAGCTGTCGGTTTCCTTGCCCATCTCCGGGTTGTACAGTCGATATTGGTTGCGTCCGGCTTCCTTGGCTTGGTACAGAGCGATATCGGCACGTTTTATGACACCGTCGATATCCGTTGAATCGTCAGGATAAAGGGCTATTCCGATGCTGGTCGAGATTTCCAGTTCATGGTTGTTGAGAAGTATCGGCCGTTTCAGGGCGTTGAGAATTTTTTTGGCGACAACCTCGGCCCCTTCGCGTCCGCGAAGGTTGTCCAGGATAAAGACGAATTCGTCGCCACCGATCCTGGCCACCGTGTCAGATTGTCGACATTGATTCTGCAGTCGTTTGGCCACCGCAATTAAAAGTTCATCACCAACATCATGGCCGAGGGTGTCATTGATCTGTTTGAACCGGTCGAGATCGAGAAAAAGGATACCCAGTTTGTTCGTGTTCCTTCTGGCCTTCAGGATGGCCTGATCAAGACGATCTTCAAAAAGGAGACGGTTGGGCAGCCCCGTCAGAGCGTCATGGTGGGCCAGGCGATAGAGTCTGGATTTGCTTTCCCGCAGTTCTTTTTCAATGCGTAGCCGGTCGGTTATGTTTCGTGCCACCTCGATGGCACCGTAAATGTTGCCCTCCTGATCACGCAGGGGCGAGGCCTCGATTTCATAGGTGTTGTTGACGCCGTTGCCATGGTAGGAACGATGGATCAGGGTCACGGAACGGTTTTGCCTGTGCACCTCTCGTACCGGACAGGGGAAGTCCTTGTCTGAACAGGGCTCGGTGCGGCCGAAAAAAAACTGGTAACATTTTTCGTCGGTAAGCGAGATGATTTCCGGATCCACCTGCAGCATTGTTGCCGCTATTCTGTTAATGAGTAAAATGGTGTAATCGATGCCGATGGCCATAACCGGGTCC
>DRLX01000444.1 GCA_011322715.1 Desulfobulbaceae bacterium | reverse complement strand
TTTCAAGTTGACCGGCTTTTCCATGAAATCATCGGCGCCAATCTGCATGATCTGAACAGCGGTGTCGACACTGCCAAAAGCTGTGATCATGATGGCCCTGACCATGGGGTTGATCTTCTTGATTTCCGCAAGCACCTCTGTTCCGTTCATATCCGGCATGCGGTGATCAAGCAGAACCAGATCAACAGGATGATCCATGAAAATATCCAGCGCTTCCCGGCCATTTTGGGCGGTCAGTATGGCGTAGCCCTGTTTTTCGAGAAAGCCTGCGAGGATATCGCGCTGGGCAGCCTCGTCATCAACGATCAGGATGTTCATATCCTTCCCCTTTTCCTTTCTCTATTACAGAAATTCTCCATTACAGAAAGTTTCACCTGGATGATAAAGTGTTTGCCGGCGGCATCGGGTTGTATATGCATCGTCCCCTGGTGTGCTTCGACAATGCGCCGGCACAGGGCCAATCCCAGCCCACTGCCACGGACCTTGGTGCTGAAATAGGGATCGCCGAGGCGATGGATATCCTCAGCTGCCACGTTTAAGCCGGGATTGGAGATGACAAGAACCATGCGCCCGTTGTCCCTGTGGAGCCGGATGATGATCATGCCGCCGTCCGGTTGCGCCTCCACCCCATTTTTGAGCAGATTTTCCACCAGTTCTGAGAGCAGTTCCCTGTCGCCTTCTATCCATCCCTCATCCTGCAGGTCGGCATCAATCTCAATTCCCTGTTCTTGGCAGACAGGGCGGTACAGGGCAATCTGTTGCCGGACAAGGGACTTAAGTTCCAGGGGTTGTTTGTCAGGATGAAGATCCCTGGTGAACCGTTGCAGCTCGGTAACTATGGTGCCTGTTCTTGTCACCGCTTCCAGCATGGCATTGATGAGTTCGTGTTCCTCCGCATTCAAGGTGTCCGCCTCCATCTGCAGGCGCTGCAGGCCCATGTTTATGGCATTAAGCGGGTTGCGCACCTCATGGGCAATGGTTGCCGTGGCCCGTCCCAGAGAGGCCGATTCATGTTCTTTGGCCATTATCCGTTCAAAATTTCGTGTGCGTGCAAGATCTCGTCTCTGATAACGATACAGAATCCAGGAAAAGAACAGGCCCACCCCTGTCAACAGACAGCCGAAAAAGATAAATTGCCGACGCAGGTCGTTGCGACGCCGGATAAATCGTTTTGCATCCAGACCAACGACCAGGGTACCGGTTGCCATGGGCATTCTGGTCTCGGCTGTGACCATCCCATCCTTGCTGATCAGTTTGACCTGGGGCTGGTTGTCTGGAGCCTGTTTTTTTGCCCCGGCAATCCTGATATAATTTATGCCGGGCAGGGAGCTGAGTATTTGTAACAGTTCAGGTAGGCTGGTTTTTTTTTGCAGCTCAATGATCCCGGCAGCATCAATTCCAATAATGACACAGGTAAGGTAACCGGCAGCATGGTTGGCAGGATGGACGAGATAGCTTGTTTTGTGGTTCTTGTCGTATTGAACATTACTGGTCGATTCCATGCAATCCGGAACGCTTGTCAGCCAGTTATCGGGCGTGGAAATGACTTTGCCCGAAGGCCGGACAAGGGTGACGCCCACAAGGTTGGTCTGGTCGCATAATGCTGCAAGCTCTTTGGTATGGAGGGGTTCTATGGAATCGAGATAATCGATAAAATGGGCCTTTTCATCCAAAAAACCTGTGATAATCTCGTTAATAGTGTCCGAGGCCAGCTCGGCATTGCGCAGATTTGCCTCTATGACACCTGTAACCAGCCGGGAGCGCTCCAGGGCATTGTGCTGCAGCGATTTGTCAACCAGATGCAATTGCCACAAAAAGACAGCAAGCACAATGGCAATAAGCAGACCGAAAAAGAAGAGATTGGCCATCCAGGAAGGCAGCCTGGAAGGATGGGTCAAGTAGGTGAACTGTTGCACAACCGGGATTACCTCCTGTGTCTTCTTCGCTGCTTGTGGCGTCGTTTATATGGTCGATGATGGTGACTGCCGCCCGATCCCCTGCGGGAGGAAAAATGGTGCAGTCGTGATCGGGCGCCGGTGGTATCTGCAGTGAATCTTGGCCCCGGCCCCCGAATATCGGTGGCGGTGAATATTTTTTTATCTTGAGAAAAGTCTCCCCATGCCCGGATGACATTCCCCCTCCGGATGCAGGGAGGCAGGGGAGCAGCGGCCTGAACGGTAAGCTCCTCGTCAGGCGCGGCATCATTTTGATGAATATGAAGAATAACCATATCCTCTTTCTGTTCAAGGGAGGTGACCTGCCCCTGAATCATTTCCGCATGAACATGAGCGGAAATCATAAGCATGGAGAATACAGCAAGAACAAGGAGTCTGTTGCTCACAACGTCAACTGATTATCGATTGCATATATCATGAAGCGCCGTAAAGATGACACGGGGGTCTGTATCATTTGCGGCTGCTATTTCCTTTATGGTCTGTTTCGGGGAGGCTATGATTTTCTTCAGGGCGAGGCTCTGAAGAATTTTCGGCATGTCAAGATGGTATTGCGTGCAGATATCAGCAAGGCTGCGATGGCCAAAGCCCGGCGGTGGTATGTCGGGCAACCCTTTTTTTTGTCGGGACGATTGAAGAGCCGGCTTTATGATTTCATACACCTGTTTGGGGGTGAGGTGATTTTCTTCGGCAATGTCAAGAATTGTCTGATCCGGTCCGCTGAAAGATATATTTTTTTGCTTCAGGAGCGTCATGGCCATATTCATATCAAGTCCCAGGCGGCGGGCAAAAAGCTTGAGTGAAGAGAGCTCTGCATGGCCATAGGGAGGTTCGCCATATTTTTCCGCAGCCTGGTCCTTGATGCTTTCAGCCAGGTTAATAATCGTACTCATGGGTGGCACTTTAAGCACTGTGCCTATGCAGACCAGCAAGGTCAGAATCAAAGCAATATTGAAGTGTGGAGTAAAAACAATAACCTGTCTGGCCCTGCTCTTCATGGCTGCCAGCAGAGGCCTCCAATTAAAATATATATGTAAAATACCGGTGAAGAGAAAAAGAAAACCAAGGTTGATGTGAAGGTTTCCCCACTGATCCTTTGTCAATCCCCACAATTGCCAGTCCGACCAGTACGCAACCCGTCCATGGGGAACAATATAGAGAATGATACTGGTCACAACCAGAAGAATAAAAGAAATAAACAGAGTCATGGAGACGATCGTTCTCATTTTCATATTAAACCTTAATAGGCTGGTGTTTTGATTATTTTTTAATAACAGTCCATTTTT
>DRLX01000443.1 GCA_011322715.1 Desulfobulbaceae bacterium | reverse complement strand
TGTGCAGCGGGCCTATCTTGGCAGGGAAAAAATAGAATGATGGCTCAATAAAACTTCGATCTATGGCGTCCTGTCCCGGGGCGATTCCTGGGCATACTACCTGTATAGTTCAGACCCGCCCCGGAACACTACTCCTCGGAGTCTACGCTTACCTGTATATCTATGTTTTTACTTAGCCATCTTTGAAAAAAATTGGACTTTTTACGAGTTCATCTATAATAACTCTCAACTCCAGAGCTGATTTATGTATTGGGAACCGGAAAAAGAATGTATGCCCAGGGAGGACCTGGAGCAGTTACAGCTGGAACGTCTGCAGTCCACCCTGTACCGGGTGGGGACCCATGTGCCGTTTTACAAAAAAAAATTTGCCGAGCTTAAACTTGATTTTGAGGATATTCGCAGCCTTGACGATATTCGGCGTCTGCCTTTCACCGTCAAGCAGGACCTGCGGGACAACTACCCATACGGGCTCTTTGCCGTGCCGCTCCGGGATGTGGTCCGGGTGCATTCCTCTTCCGGAACCACGGGTCTGGCCACGGTCGTCGGTTACAGCCGCAACGACATAAAAAACTGGTCCAATCTGGTGGCGCGTGTTCTCACCGGCGCCGGAGTGACTAAGGATGACGTGATTCAGATCGCGTTTGGCTATGGGTTGTTTACCGGTGGTTTCGGCCTCCATTACGGTGCTGAACGTCTTGGCGCCTCGGTTATCCCGATATCGGCCGGCAATACCAAGAGGCAGATTCAGATCATGCAGGATTTCAAAACCACTGCCCTGGTCTGTACCCCTTCCTATGCCCTGATTATTGCCGACACCATGATGGAGATGGGAGTAAATCCGAACGGTCTTTCCCTGCGCTACGGTCTGTTCGGGGCCGAGCCCTGGTCCGAGGCCATGCGCAGAGAAATAAACGAGAAACTCGGTATCCGGGCCACGGACAACTATGGACTGTCCGAGGTCATGGGACCGGGGGTCGCCGGAGAATGTCAGGAGTGTAACGGACTCCATATCAATGAGGACCATTTTCTCCTGGAAGTGGTTGATCCGGAGACTCTGGACCCTGTAGCGCCCGGTGAGATCGGTGAACTGGTGATTACCACACTCACCAAAGAGGCCTTTCCCATGATCCGCTATCGGACCCGAGACCTGACCCGGCTTATCCCCGAACCCTGCCCCTGTGGTCGGACGCTCATGCGGATGCAGCGTATCATGGGCCGCACCGATGATATGCTGATCATCAAAGGAGTGAATGTCTTTCCCATCCAGATCGAAAAGGTTCTTTTTGAGATCGAGGGCACCGAACCCCATTACCAGATTATCGTTGAGCGGGAAAATCATTCCGACAGGGTGACGGTCATGGTGGAGGTGAATGAAGCCATCTTTTTTGACGAGATGAAAAAACAGCGCCGGATGGTCGACCATATCAAAGCCCGCCTGGCCTCTGAACTTGGAATCGGTGTGGATGTCAGGCTGGTGGAAGAAAAGACCCTGGAACGATCCGAAGGTAAGTCCAAACGGGTCATTGACAAACGGAAACTATAGAAATGAGTGTACGCGCCGATGGTCGGGCCGATACGGAGTTGCGTCCGGTCTCTCTAAAATATGATGCCCAACCCCATGCCGCAGGCTCGGTCCTGATCAGGATGGGCGGGACCCATGTCCTATGCGGGGTATCAATAGAAGACAAGGTGCCGCCCTTTCTGCAGGGACAGGGCAGGGGCTGGATTACCGCCGAATACGGAATGCTGCCCTGCGCCACCCATAGTCGCGGCAGGCGCGAGGCCGCTGTGGGCCGCTCCGGGCGCACCTATGAGATCCAGCGGCTCATCGGCCGCTCGCTGCGCATGATGGTTGATCTGAAGGACTTGGGAGAACATACCCTGCGGGTGGATTGTGACGTGATCAACGCCGACGGCGGCACCCGTTGCGCCTCTATCACCGGGGCTGCCCTTGCTCTTAAACAGGCCATGGAGAAGATGGTTGCGGCAGGAAAACTGACCGTACTGCCGCAGATCATGCCGGTGGCGGCGGTCAGCGCCGGGGTGGTGGCTGGTCGGGCTGTGCTTGATCTAAATTACAGCGAAGATTCGACCGCCGAGGTGGATGCCAACTTTGTCATGAGCGGCGATGGTCGTTTTATCGAGTTGCAGTGCACGGCAGAGGGAAAACCCTTTGACCCCGACATGTTGGTGCAAATGAGTGGGCTTGCCCGGCAGGGGATTACAGAGCTGTTACGCCTGTGGGACAACGAGTAATCAAGAGAGAATTTTATGTTTGCTGCTCTCTTGTCAACCGTTGTAGTATTTCCAAACCATCGGGGGTAAATGGTTCTTTTGTGCTTAAATCCAGGGCCTGGTCAATGGTCATGAACCACCCGTCCGCCACCTCTTCAGGCTGGAAGGTAAAGGGGCCTTCATGGATGCAGGAAAATATCCGTCCCCAGACCCGGTTGGTGTCATCCTCGTAATAGTGATCAAAAAGAAATCGGATTTTTGCCCTGATGCCTAACTCTTCTTCCAGTTCCCGCTCAGCCGACTGCTCGTAACTCTCTCCGGCCAGGACAACGCCGCCAGCGGCCACATCGAGATAGCCGGGATACATGTCCTTGCTCATGGTCCGCTTCTGGACGAACAACTCCTGATTTGTATTGAACACCAGAATGTACGAGGCCCGGTGGATGAGTCGTTGTTTTCGCATGATATGGCGGGCAACAGCGCCGATCTCGTTGTCGTCCTCATCAACAATCTGCACAATTTCCTGGTCAGGATCACGCATTATGGTTCTTCTCTTTTTGGTTCATTGGAATGGCGGAATTCAAAACAGCGGTGCACGTTTCCCTTGTGTTTAAAATCCATCGGCAGGGTCTGGTCGGTGATTTCCTTAACGGCAAAGTCGCGAGCCAGGTCGGGCGCCAGAGAAAATTTTCTGAAATTGGTGGAAAAAAGAAGAATGCCCTCTCTGGAGAGGTGTTCCATGGCAAGGCGAAGAAGTTCCTCGTGTTTTTCCTGGATGGAAAATGTATGCTTTCTGTGCCGATTATTGGAAAATGTCGGCGGATCAATAAAAATCAACCCATACCGTCCACGTTCGCCTTTCAGCCATTGCATGCAGTCGGCCTCTATGGTGGTATGGAGTGGTCCGCCATACCCGTTAAGCGAGAGATTGGCCTGGGTTCGGGTCAGGTATTTTTCAGAGATGTCAATGGTTACAGTTGAAGTCGCCCCATGCATGGCCGCATACACGGTGGCGGAACCGGTATATCCGTACAGGTTGAGAAAGGTGTGGCCACGGGCAAGCTCACCAATGTGGGCCCGGGTCTTTCGATGGTCGAGAAAAAGACCGGTATCGAGAAAGTCCGTAAAGTTGACCAGAAACCCGGCCCCGCCCTCATGGACGACAAAGAGTTTTCCCTCCCTCTGTTTTTTCTGATACTGACTTCCACCCTTTTGCGGTTTTCTGGTTTTAATGAAGAGTTGGCTGCGT
>DRLX01000442.1 GCA_011322715.1 Desulfobulbaceae bacterium | reverse complement strand
GGTATGGACTTCCGGATGCAAATCTTCAATGAATTTGAAAAACCAACGGGGATCAGCGCCGCGAAACCCATATATTGCCTGGTCCGGATCACCGATGGCAAAGATTGAGGAAGAACGGGCAAGTTCAAGCACCAGTTGATACTGCAGGGCGTTAAGGTCCTGGAATTCATCAATGTACAGGCAGGCGGTCTGTCGGCGCATGGCCTCTGCATGGGGAGAATCACTTTTCAATATGGCCAGGGCACAGGAAATGATAGCCTCCAGGTCAATATAATGTCGGCCGTCAATCATTTCGCTGTACTTTTTGGCCCATTGAACTGTTTCCGGGGAAACAGTATGTAAATCGCCGGGATTTGCAAACAGATTGGAAAGTTGGCCCGACATTGTAACAAGCGCTGATTTCGATTGGTCGGGAAAGAGTTTGCGCAAAAAGAGCATGCGCATTTCCGGGCCGACGACTTGCAGGGCCGGATCCTGCTTTCGGAGAAAATGGAGACAGAACCCATGCAGGGTGGAGATAAAGACGGATTGATGGGGAATACCCGGAACCTGCCGCACACGTTCCCTGATTTCAGCGGCGGCCTTGTTGGTAAAGGTAAAGACCGTGGCCGGATCGGGATTGCGGTTCATCCGGCGGCAAAGCCGTGCAACCAGGGTATGGGTTTTCCCGGTGCCGGGTCCTGCCTGGACAAGAATATGGTTGGATGAGCTGTTGACGGCAGCCTGTTGACGGGGATTGAGTTTATTCTTTTTTAGCGTTGCCGCCGCTTTTTTTTTTGGTGTTTTCCTCGTATGCGGGATGATCGGAGTTTTTTTGCGCTTTCTAATACGGACCTGGGTGCCGAATAATTCAAGCTGACCGGCAAGGCGACTGAGCTCATCCTCGTCAAACACCTGAATGACACCGAACTCGCCGTCATATCCGGGGCGACGAATGACCCTGCCCTGCCGCATTCTGGAAACGGCCTCGGCCAGCAGTGCGGACCCCTCTGCTGCAATATCCTCTACAGGAACATCAAGAAGAAGATTAAACTCTGAAGAGAAAGTATTGATTGCGTGAGCATAACTGCGCATTACAGTTTTTGAGGCAGGTCCTACTCCAAGCAGCTCGCTGAGGACTTCCGGCAGCGGAATAAGACTGAAAACCGCAGGCGCATCCTTTTTGTACCTGGGCGCGGAGCGATCGGCAAGATCCATTACCCGGTGCAAGACGCCCACCGTGACCGGCCTGCCGCAGATCGGACATTTGCCTTTATTACGCATGGTTTCATCCGGTTCCATGCATACCCGGCATTTTCGATGGCCGTCGCAGTGGTACTTACCCTCCTCGGGATAAAACTCAATGGTGCCGGTAAAAACTTTCTTCCCCTCATGGGTAACCGGATTTCGCAGTGCCTGCTGAAGAGCGTCAAAGCTGAGTTCGGTCGCCAGGATATTGGCCTCCCGGCCGAGCTTGGCCGGAGAATGGCAATCGGAATTGGAGATAAGAGTGAAGCGGTCAAGAGCGGATATACATCTGTTCATATCCGGGTCCGAGGACAGGCCGGTTTCCAGGGCAAAAATCTCTCCGGTCAAATCGCCAAAACACTCCTCAATGGCGTCAAAGCCGGATTTTGAGCCAAACAGCGAAAACCACGGTGTCCAGATATGGGCGGGGACGAAAAAACCATCGGGCGCCTCTTCCAGGGTTATTGCCAGCAGATCATGGGCATCCAGTCCGAGTATGGGCCTGCCGTCCGATTCCAGATTACCGATTCCGGCAAGTTTCTTGTTAATCCGGCGCACAGAATCAAAATCGGGCGCATATAAAATATTATGAATTTTCCGGACCTTTCCATCTTTTTTGTAAATGGAGCTGATTTCAGAACTCAGGACAAATCGGATATCGGCCAGGCAAAGGTCTGATGGATTTATACCCGGTGGCAGACAGGACGCAACTTCATCATTGTTCCAGGAACGGAGTTTGAAGAATCCGGGTTCAGCAGGTTCAAGATTATCGGAAAGATGCTGCAGCCAGCCGGGATGAGTAAAATCACCAGCGGCAAGCACTCGAATGCCCTTGATGGCGGCCCAGGCGGCAAGTCCGGGCAGTCGGCTGGCCTTACTTGTTGCCCTTGAGTAGCAGGAATGAATGTGGAGATCAGCTATGTAGCGCATGGTTGCGGCCCATAGAGGTGATGGGCCTGAATATAGGAAAAAACATTTTTATCCAGTCCTTGAGGTCGATTACCTGCTTGAAGTTGCCTGCGTACCATGGACGAAGAAACCGGGCTTGAAAAATCACCAAGGTAGTAGATCGTCGCGCCCCCGTCAGTCTGCCGGAATATTGGGAATGTTGACCTGGAGTCGGAGACCGGGAAAAAATTACCGGGAAGTCTCCGTATGGCACCCGTACATTTTCTATCGCTGATTCCCTTGCGCGAGACCACTATCAGGTCGGCAAGGTGTAAAATTTCAGAATACCGAAACCACTGATGCAATTCCATTAAAGAATCCGCACCCATGAGAAACGCCAGGCGCGTTCCAGGATATTCCCTCTGCAGCGCCTGCAGGCTGTCCACGGTATAAGAGGGGCCGCAACGCCTGGATTCAAGAGTGGACACCGACATGTCCGACCCGGCGGTCAGGGCAATCTTCAACATGGCAACGCGATGCACAAAAGGGGCCATGGCGGTCTCCTTATGGGGAGGCTGTGCTGCCGGCAGAAAGAGTATTTCCTGCACCAGCTTCTTCCTCAATACATACCCAGCCAACCTGACATGTCCTTCATGTACAGGATCAAATGTTCCTCCGAACACGCCTATTCTATGTGGTTTTTTATTCACGTAAATGAATAATGCAAAAGAGGGTCATTCTTTACTGGACCCTTAGCCTCGAACTTCTCCGTTGCCATAGACGATAAATTTTCTTGTGGTCAGCTCTTCCAGGCCCATGGGACCATAGGCGTGTAGTTTTGTGGTCGAGATACCGATTTCAGCACCCAGGCCG
>DRLX01000441.1 GCA_011322715.1 Desulfobulbaceae bacterium | reverse complement strand
TTTATTTGATGATGGATGCCTTCGGCAGTTTTTCTCTGGCCAAGGCAATTCACCCGGCAAAGGGCTGGGGCTGGATGACCTTCAATGGAATCATTTCACTCATTCTGGGGTTTTTATTTTTAATCAGCGGACCAATATCATCCATGTGGCTGATCGGAATTTATATCGGCATCAGCCTGTTTTTTGATGGGCTTGTTCTTGTTACCATCGGCTGGAAGTTAAAAAAAGTTGAACAACTATAAGCCGTTAAAAATGCAGGTATTGACGTAGTTCCTGCCATAATCTATGAGAGGAAATTGGACTATGGGACGCCTCATTCTGGTTCGACATGGTGAGTCCATCTGGAATCAACAAAATCGTTTTACCGGCTGGGTAGATGTCTCTCTCTCAGAGAAGGGCATTGCACAGGCCCGTGAAGCCGGAAAACTCTTAGCCGATGAATGCTTTGATGTCGCCTTTACCTCGGCATTGATCCGGGCACAGGATACCCTGTATGAGATTCTTCAACACAACCAGCACGCCGGAAAATATCTCTGTGTTCATGAAAAAGATTCATCCCGGTATGAGCATTACACCGCAGATGAGGCCGACCTGAACCAGTTAAAAATTCATATCTCCGAGCAACTCAACGAGCGTTATTATGGTGATCTGCAGGGGATGAACAAGGACAGGGCCAGAGAAAGATTTGGTGTCGAACAGGTCCGCCTGTGGCGACGCAGCTATGATGTTCCTCCGCCGGGAGGAGAGAGCCTGGAAATGACGGCCGCCCGGACTCTTCCCTATTTCAACAGTCATATTCTCCAGCCTCTACGCGAAAATAAACAGATCCTGGTGTCGGCACACGGAAATTCACTCCGCTCTATTGTTATGCACATCAAGCAAATGTCGCCCAAACAGATTCCAGGATATGAAATCGCTACCGGCACGCCTCATGTTTTTGATTTTAATGACCAAATGCAACTGACCGGTGATTTCATAATAAAGGGCTGAAACCCATGGCCCACGGGCCGGGATGGTATTGAAGTCCGGCTATGAGGACTATTTATTAAATGAGGATCATGACATGACGGTATCTTATGACATAGCGCTTGAGGATCTTCCGGAAGAACTTTCCGATCTTCGGGAACTGGCCCTTGACCTTCGCTGGTCCTGGTGCCATACCGCTGATCACCTCTGGCAGCGAATTGACGCCGAACTCTGGGAGCGCACCCATAATCCATGGCTTATTCTGCAGATGGTCAGCAGAAAATACCTGGCCGAGCTTGCCGGGGATGCGGAGTTTGTCGCCCTGCTGGCCAAATTGCGCCGGGCACAGCGCACAGCCCATCAACGACAGGCATGGTTTCAGCGGGCCTGGCCCCAGTCCGACCTTGCCGACATCGCCTATTTCAGTATGGAATTCGGCCTGGATGAATCGCTACCCATCTATTCCGGCGGGCTCGGTGTCCTGGCCGCCGACTATCTCAAGGCCGGCAGTGAACTCGGCCTGCCGGTGGTCGGTATCGGCCTGCTGTATCAGCAGGGCTATTTTCGGCAGGGGCTGGATGCCGAGGGGCAACAGCTGGTTTTTTTTCCCTACAACGATCCCACCCAGCTGCCCGTTCTGCCGGTCCGCGACGACGAGGGTGAATGGCTGATTGTCGAAGTAGAACTGCCCGGCCGCACCCTGCGACTGCGCGCCTGGCAGGCCATTGTCGGTCGTGTCCCTCTGTATCTGCTGGATTCCAATGATCCACTCAACAGTCCGGCCGACCGGGGTATCACCAGCGAACTGTACGGCGGCGGATCGGAAATGCGACTGCAACAGGAAATCGTGCTGGGGATCGGCGGCTACCGTCTCCTCCGTGATCTGGAGATCACTCCACAGATCTGCCATCTCAACGAAGGCCATGCCGCCTTTGTCGTTCTTGAGCGGGCCCGTTTTTTCATGCAGGAACATAAGGTCGGCTTCCAGGAGGCGCTCACCGCTACCCGGGCCGGCAATCTCTTTACCACCCATACGCCGGTGGAGGCCGGTTTTGACCGGTTTGCGCCCCGACTCTTTGAGCAGTACATGGAGGACTATGTGGCCCGGCTTGATATTTCCTTTCAGGAATTGCTGGCCCTTGGACGCACCGACATCCGGGCCACCGACGGTACGGAACCCTTTCATATGGCTTGGCTGGCCATGCACGGCTGTGGCGCCGTCAACGGGGTCAGCCGCCTGCACGGCGAGGTCAGCCGCCGTATCTTTCAACCGCTTTTTCCTCGTTGGCCAAGCCATGAGGTACCGGTGGGCCATGTCACCAACGGCGTGCATGTGCCGAGCTGGGACTCTCCGGAATCCGACCGGTTATGGACCGAGGCCTGCGGCAAGGAACGCTGGCGTGAAGAACTGCAGGACCTTGAAGCGGCCATCATGAAAATCAGCGATGAAGAGCTGTGGGCCATGCGCAGTAGCAACCGGCAACGGCTGATCACCTGGCTGCGCGAACGACTCCTCCGGCAACAGGCCCTGCAGGGGCCTACACTCAATCGCCCCGTTGATGCGGAATCCATTTTTGACCCCAATGTACTGACCCTTGGTTTTGCCCGTCGGTTCACCTCCTATAAACGGACCGATCTGCTCCTCCATGATCCTGACCGGTTTGCCCGGTTGCTCAGCAATACCGAACAGCCGATACAACTCATCCTGGCAGGTAAAGCGCACCCCAAAGACATGCGTGGCCAGGCCATGATCCAGGCATGGATCAATTTTATCCGCGACTATCACCTTGAACATAGGGTCATTTTTCTCATTGACTATGACCTGCTCGTCGCCCAGCATCTGGTCCAGGGCGTCGACCTCTGGATCAACACCCCGCGTCGACCCTGGGAGGCCTGCGGCACCAGCGGCATGAAGGTCCTGGTCAACGGCGGCCTCAATGTTTCGGAACTGGACGGATGGTGGGCCGAGGCATGGAATCCGGAGGTCGGCTGGCCCCTTGGCGACGGTGGGCTCCACGATGATATTACCACATGGGACAGGCATGAAGCGAACGAACTGTATACGCTTCTTGAACAGGACATTATCCCTGCCTTTTATCAGCGTAATGTCAACGGGATTCCCGGGCAGTGGGTGCAGCGGTTGCGCAGCAGTATGGCGAAACTGACGCCGCAGTTTTCCGCCAATAGGATGGTGCGGGAATACATGGAGAGCTATTATCTGAACATGTTCAAAAATGTAACGAAAAGAACGAAAGATCAGGCATGCACGGAAAATATCGTTCTCTGGCGGCAGACCATTGAGCGCCATTGGCCTTCCATTCGTTTCGGCCGCCTCGAGACAGAAAAAAAGGACAAAAGTATCATGTTTGAGGTCCAGGTGTATCTCGATGACCTTGATCCCGATTTTGTCCGGGTGGAGCTCTATGCCGATGGAAGCGGTGACAAGCCGCCGGAACTGCATTCCATGACTCGCAGCGAACCCCTTGTCGGAGCCATACACGGCTATCTGTATACATGCGAGGTGGCAAACGAAAGGCCGGCCACCGACTATACGGCCCGGATCGTTCCCTTTCATCCCGAGGCATTGATACCGCTTGAGGCCAACCAAATTCTGTGGGAACATTAACCGGTAGCTACAATACGTTGATTCACAACTTATGTATAGCGGGAGGAATTCCATCATGACGAATCCAACAACCAGCAGAACACCAAAAACACCTAAGGACAAAGGCCTCAGCTCAAATGAGGCCGCCCGCCTTCTCCAGCAATACGGGCCCAATGCCCTTGAAGAAAAAAAGGTCTCTCCCATCAGAAAACTGCTGGGATATTTCTGGGGGCCCATCCCATGGATGATCGAGGTGGCCGCCGTTCTTTCGGCGGCTGTCCGTCACTGGCCCGACTTTTTCATCATTGTCGCCCTGCTGATCTTCAACGCCGGGGTGGGCTTCTGGCAGGAATATACCGCCGGCAACGCCGTCGAGGCGTTGAAAAAAGAACTTGCCCAGAAGGCCAGGGTCCTGCGGGACGGTGCCTGGAAGATCATTGATGCGGCAGGACTTGTGCCCGGCGACATCATACGGATCCGCCTGGGTGATGTAGTCCCGGCCGACGCCGTAATTGTGGAGGGAGACTATCTCAGTGTGGACCAGTCGGCCCTGACCGGCGAGTCCTTGCCCGTGACTAAAAAACAAAACGAAGAAATCTTTTCCGGTACCATTGTCAAGCAGGGCGAGGTGGTGGCCGAGGTGACGGCCACCGGAAAAAATACAAAATTCGGCAAGACCGCCGGGCTTGTCGAGCAGGCAAAAACCGTTTCCCATTTCCAGAAAGCGGTGCTCACCATCGGTGACTACCTCATCTATGTCAGTCTGTTTCTGGTGACCATTCTTGTCCTGGTCCAGCTCCATCGCCACCAGCCCTGGATCGACCTGATCCAGTTTGCCCTTATTCTGACCGTGGCCTCCATTCCGGTGGCCATGCCGGCGGTCCTGTCCATGACCATGGCCGTGGGCGCCATGCTGTTGTCAAAAAAGAAGGCCATTGTCACCCGACTGGAATCCATTGAAGAGATGGCCTCCATGGACATTCTCTGCTCGGACAAGACCGGCACTCTGACCCAGAACAAACTCACCCTTGGTGATATTGCAGTATTTGCCGCAAAAGATGAACAGGAGGTCCTGCTGATGGCAGCCCTGGCATCCAGGGAAGAAAACCGAGACGCCATTGACGAGGCCGTCTTCCTTGGCCTGCAGGACAAAAATCTCCTCCAGGCCTTTACGCAGACAAAATTTGTCCCCTTTGATCCCGTCCACAAGCGGACCGAGGCAACCGTACAGGACAAGGACGGCACAATTTTTGTGGTAACCAAAGGCGCGCCCCAGGTCATCATGGAAATGGCAAACCTGAATGAGACCGACCAAAAACGGGCAGCCAAGGTGGTTGATGATTTTGCCGCCCAAGGCTACCGCGCCCTTGGTGTCGGCATGAAGAAAGAAGCCGAACAGCACTGGACCTTTCTCGGTATTCTTTCCCTGTTTGATCCGCCTCGGGAAGATTCCGCCGAGACAATCTCCCGGGCAAAAAAATATGGCGTGAACATTAAAATGGTCACCGGCGATAACCTGTCCATTGCCCGGCAGATTGCCGGAAAACTGAACCTGGGCACAAATATCCTCAAATCAGACATCCTACCGGTGTCCGGTCAGCAAAAAAATATCAGCGCCGATATCGGGGAAGCGGTTGAACAGGCCGAGGGATTTGCCGAGGTCTTTCCGGAACATAAATTCTCCATTGTCAAGATACTGCAGGCACAAGGACATATCACCGGCATGACCGGAGACGGCGTCAACGATGCCCCGGCCCTGAAACAGGCTGATGTGGGTATCGCCGTCAGCGGCGCCACCGATGCGGCCCGGGCGGCCGCCGACCTGGTGCTCACTTCACCCGGCCTGTCGGTTATTATTACGGCCATCGAAGAGGCCCGGCGGATATTTGAACGCATGAACGCCTACGCCATCTACCGGATCAGCGAAACCATTCGCATCATGTTTTTCGTGGTCCTGGCCATGATCTTTTTCAACTTTTATCCGATCACCGCCATCATGATCATCCTGCTGGCCTTTTTTAATGATATTCCGATCATGACCATCGCCTATGATCATACCGGCCTGGAACAGAAGCCGGTGCGCTGGGACATGCACCAGGTCATTTCCGTGGCCACCGCCATGGGTATTGTCGGCGTACTGGGCAGCTTTGGTATGCTGCTGATCGCCATTGACTGGCTCCATCTTGATGTAACCCAGGTCCAGACCTATGTTTTCCTGAAAATGGCTGTGGCCGGGCACCTGGTGCTCTTTGTGGCCCGGAGCAAGGACCACTTCTGGAAACGCCCCTGGCCCGCACCGATTATGGTCTGGTCGGCAGTCATAACTAAAATTGCCGCCACATTACTGGCCGCCTACGGATTCGGCTTTATCACCCCAATCACCTGGCCGGAAATCGCCCTGATATGGGCCTATTCCATAGGATCGGCTATTGTCACCGATTTGGTCAAGGTCAGGGTCTATCATCATCTTCAAGATAATAAACTGAGACATCATACCTTTGTAAAAAAGCTCAGTCGATCTCTTTCTCCCAAACGTTTCAGCAGACGTAAAGCAATGAATCGATGATACGGACAAACCAGCATGGCTGGACCATATTTTTCCGTCCCAGCCATAATAAATGATGAAAATAGGTCCGAACGACAAATCTGCGTGGCTTATTTTCGGATAACGACCTGATTATCTTGTTATCACCCCGGAATTTTGGAAACAATGAAACGGTAAGCTACCTACCACAACAACTGCATAACCAAGGAGGCCCATCATGACGACTGAGGCGAACAAGGAACTGGAAAACATCAAAAAAGATCTTGCCGAGCTGAAAAAAGATATCAGGGGCCTGACCAGCGCTCTGACTGATATCGGTAAAGAACAGGTCGAGGAAGTTGCCGGAACGATCGGCAAAAAGAAAGAGGTCCTGCTCGATACTCTATCACTTGCAGAAATCAAAAAACGACTGGCGGAGCTGACACAAGAGGGTGATGACGCCCTGGATGCCGTACGCGAGCAGGTAGAAAAATATCCTGCGGGAACCCTGCTGGCATCCGTCGGCGTCGGTGTCCTGATCGGCATACTGCTCGGCAACAGGCGATGAGCAAGGTCACTATCTCCGACTTCACCATAGCCCTGTTTGAGCTGGCGGAAGCGGAAGGCAAGGCCCTGCGGCAATCCATCCGGCTTTTCCTCACCGAGGAGCGGCTGGCCCTTGAAAAAACCGCCTTCAACAGCGGGTTGAGTATCGCCCTGGTCGGAGCGGCAATACTCAGCCTGCTGATCGCTCTTGGTTTTCTGAGTTGGGGTATTTACGGCCTTTGCCTCACCTATATTTCTCCACAGGCAGCGCCTTTTATTCCCGGCGTTCTCTGGCTGGCGATCAGCCTGCTCTTTCTATGGGCGGCAGGCAGGAGAAAAAAAAATGGACCTTGAACAGGCGCGCGCCAATCTGAAAAATCTGCTCCAGGGAAAGGCAATCAACCATGCGCCGACCCTTGCCGAGGCAAAGGAGAGACTGCGGGCAACCGACCCGGGCATTGATATCAGCCGTCCGCTCAGACAGCTCAACCGGGGTAATGGCAAAGAGGCTGTGGTTGATCTTGCCTTCGAAGCTGCGACCACCATTTCCCTTCCCTATCTCCGCCCCCTGTTTACAGCGGCAATTGTCCATCTCTGTGAACGTGGAACGGGTAAGGGCAGGCGGGGGAAAAAGACGGTTGAATTTCAAGGGGAGTAAGGGAGCCTGAAAAGCGGCCCGGTACCGAGATAAACCAGCATGGCTTAACGGCGCAGCAAAGCATGAAAATTAACAGGTTGCGTCTAAGGCGGGTTTTACCCGCAACCGGGGTCCGTAGGAGCGGCTTCAGCCGCGAAATTTTCATGGTTGTCCTGGTAATTGGGTGAGCTATTCGCGGATAAATCCGCTCCTACAGCACATGCAATAACACGCGT
>DRLX01000440.1 GCA_011322715.1 Desulfobulbaceae bacterium | reverse complement strand
GTCGAAGTACCAAACAGTGATGATGATATACCTGATGTTGATTTTGGCTATCAAGGCATTAACTCAGTGGGAGATACGGTATGGTATGACGTGGATGGCGATGGCGTTCAGGATGACGGCACAACAGGGACACCGGTGGAAGACGGCATTAACGGGTTACAGGTCACCCTGCAGGCTGATATAGACGGCGACGGTGACTACGAATATACGGAAACCCAAACTACCAGAACCATAAATGGCGTTGACGGACAATATCTCTTTGAGCACCTGCCCTACAGCGATATGCAGAACCAGCCTGATTTCATCGTTACAGTAGCGCCTCCGGCAGGTTCTGTGCCGACATATGATCAGGATGGCACAACGCTGTCCCCTGACAATACGACTACCTTTGATCTTGATCCCAATGACACCAATCTGACCGACGATAACAATCGTGATGATATTGATTTCGGTATCCGGGGCACCGGCTCCATCGGTGATTATGTCTGGTATGATGCCGATGCCGATTCCAGTCAAAATGATGGAATCCATGCTGGTCTCGGTGGCGTTGAAGTCACTCTGACCGGTGATATTGATAATGACGGCACCACTGACTATACCGTTACAACGACCACGGCCGATAATGGCAGCTATAACTTTGGCCACTTGCTTGGCGGCACCTATACTATAACTGTTAACGACTCATCCCTGCCCGGCGGCGCAGCCAACTGGAACCAGACCTTTGACCGGGATGAGGGAAGCAGCCAACCCGCTCTGGATAATACGGCAACCGACATTGTTCTGGCTCCAGGTCAAAATCAGGATAAAGTGGACTTTGGCTATACCGGCACCGGTTCCCTTGGCGATACGGTTTGGTATGATGCAAACGGCAATGGCGTCCAGGAGGGGACTGAACTTGGGTTGGCCGGGGTCACGGTCACTATTTCCGCTGATGTGGATGGTGACGGTGTCAACGACTACACGGACACGGCCGTTACCGATACTAACGGCAACTATCATTTTGATCATCTTGTCGGGGCGGACTATACCATTTCCGTTGCTGCCGGCACACTACCCGCCGGCGCCACACCGACCTATGACCTGGACAGCGCTACCAGCTCACCGGACTCCACAACCCTCTATACTTTAGGCGTCGGCGAAAACACAGATCGGGTTGATTTCGGCTACACCGGCAGCGGCGCCATCGGCGACACGGTCTGGAACGACATAAACGGTAACGGAATTCAAGATACGGGTGAAAACGGCTTTGGTGGTGTGACGGTTACCCTGACCGGTGACCTTGACCATGACGGCCAGGCCGATGATACCATCAGCACGACAACCGATGTAAACGGCCATTACTCCTTTGACAACCTCTTCCTCGGCGCATACACAGTGGCCGTTGATCCCGCCACCCTGCCGGTGGGCAACAGCCAGACCCATGACCTTGATGACCCGCATTCAACAACGCCGAATACGCCGAACTCTACTTCAGTCACGCTGGATTCGGCCAATCCGGTCAACAATGATGCGGATTTCGGGTATAACTCCAAGGGTACCATTGGTGATACCATCTGGTATGACGCCGATAACGACGGCGTCCAGGATCCCGGCGAACTCGGACTCGCCGGTGTTACCGTTACTCTGACCGGAGATGTGAATGGTGACGGCAACCCGGACACGGTTGTTGTGACCACTGATAGCGATGGCCACTATCTCTTTGACCAGCTGCAGGCCGGCGACTATACCATTGCAGTCACCAACCTGCCCGCCGGCATGAGCCAGACCGCTGATCCGGACGGAGTAAACGATAATACCACCACCCTGACCCTGGCCGGAGGTGAAACCAACCTGGACCAGGATTTCGGGTATACAGGAACGGGCACAATCGGCGACACCATCTGGAGTGATGCTGATGGGGACGGAACGCAAAATAACGGCGAAACCGGTCTGGCCGGGGTCACCGTTACTTTGACGGCTGATCTCAATAATGACGGCGTTCTTGACACGGTGACCACAACTACGGACGCAAACGGCAATTATCATTTTGACAACCTGCCTGCCGACAATTATACCATCACCGTTGATCCGACCACTCTGCCGCCGGGCATGAACGAGACCTTTGATCCGGATGGAGGAAATAATAACACCGCAGCCGTCACCCTGGCAGCCGGTGAAACCAACAACGACCAGGATTTCGGCTACCAACAGACCGGTACCATCGGTGATACCCTCTGGTATGATGCCGATAATGACGGCATCCAGGACCCGGGTGAGTTAGGACTGAACGGGATCACCGTCACCCTGACCGATGCCGGAGGCAACACCGTGGCTACGACAACCACCTCCAGTGACGGCAAGTATCTCTTTGATAATCTGAATGCCGGCGATTACACCATCACCCTGACAGGTTTGCCCAACGGTATGACCCAGACCGCTGATCCGGACGGGGGTAATGACAACGCTTCACATGTAACCATCGGCGGAACCAGTCCTCTGGTCAACCTGGACCAGGATTTCGGCTATACCGGTACCGGTTCCATCGGCGACACCATCTGGAACGATGCCGACGGCGACGGCGCCCAGAATAACGGCGAGACCGGCCTGTCCGGGGTCACCGTCACCCTGAGCGGAGATTTCAACGGAGACGGCAATCAGGACACGGTGACAACCACTACCGACAGCAATGGCCAATACCATTTTAATCATCTACCGGAAGGACAATACACCATCACCGTTGACCCGGCCACCCTACCTCCCGGCATGCAGCAGACCGCTGACCCGGATGGCGGTAACAACAATAGCGCCGATGTCACCCTGCTTGCCGGTGAAACTAACAACGATCAGGATTTCGGCTACCAACAAACCGGCACAATCGGCGATACCATCTGGTATGATGTCGACGGCGACGGGATCCAGGATCCCGGCGAATTAGGGCTGGCAAATATCCAGGTCACCCTGGTCGGAGATCTTGACGGCGACGGTCAGGCCGATGATACCCTGACCACGGTAACCGACGGGGACGGTAACTACCTCTTTGATAAGCTGCCCGCAGGAACCTATGCCGTCACCGTTGATCCGGCCACTCTTCCCGCCGGCATGGAGGAAACCTTTGACATAGACGGTACAGGATCAGCCGACACCGCCCAGGTAACCATCGGCGACAATGAGGCCAATCTCGATGTGGATTTCGGCTACAAGGGCACCGGCTCCATTGGTGATACCATCTGGTATGACGTCGATAATGATGGGGTACAGGACCCGGGCGAGGTCGGTATTCCAGGGGTCACCGTCACCATAACCGGTGATTTTGACAATGACGGCCAGGCCGACGACAGCATGACCGTCACCACCGGCCCGGACGGGACCTATGTCTTTCCCAATCTGCCCGCCGGTGAATATGACATCACCGTTGATCCAGCCACCCTGCCCGGCGGTATGAACCCCACCGGCGACCCCGATGGCGCTCTGGATAACACCACTCACCTGAGCCTGACGGCGGGCGAAATCAATCCGGACCAGGATTTCGGCTATACCGGCACCGGTTCCATTGGTGACCAGATATGGAATGACCAAAACGGCAACGGTGTCCTTGATGCCGGTGAAGCGCCGCTTTCCGGTGTCCAGGTCTGTATCGGCGTCGATCTTGACGGAGACGGCACAGCCGACTATCGCGCGACCACGACCACCGGAGCCGACGGCACTTATCTTTTTGACAATCTGCCCGCCGGAACGCACACCATCTGTGTTAATCCGGCCACGCTTCCTCCGGGGATAAGGCCGAGCTTTGATCCGGACGGGACCAATGACAATGCAACCGTTGTTACCCTGGGAGCCGGAGAACACAACACGGTAATGGATTTCGGCTATGCCTATCCACCGCCACCTCTACCGCCTACGCCGGTCACGCCGGTTGTGCCGCCTACTCCAGTTCCGCCTGCACCCGTGCCGGGATTCGGCAGTGATCCATTACTGTCCTATCAGCAGTTCAGCGACAGAGGGTTCGAAGATATCTTCCTCTATCCATTACCAGAGATTCCCTGGCAGGAAGCCATCATTCCGGTCTCACCCGTCTACACCGGGCACGCGGAACCGGGCACCACCCTGGAGTTCACCCTGTACGATGTCATGGGCAATCAGATCGGGCAACAGTCCATCATGGCCGATACCGCCGGCAACTGGCTGGTGGATTTTCCGGGTACTCTTTTCTATGACCTGCCCCATCACATGGCAATCACCCAGACCATATCCTCATATAATGTAAGCTCCGCAGGATTCTTTAATATGCGGACCTACTTCAGTCCCAACTTCAGCAGCATGGTCTTTTCCAGAACAACACTGGATGTGGACACCATCTTTGCCTACCTACCGTCCACAATACTCAACTCCATGCACGCCGGAAACATGTCGATCTTTACCATCGAGTGGAATAATTTTAATGGATATGAATTCTTTGCTCCATCAACCCAACCGGCGGAAACCGGCCACTGATACCGACCAGTATGGCTGGATCATGATTCACGAGTCATAGCTACAATAAACCATGAAAATCCCTTATTCCGGCATGGGCAGGCCCCTGCTACCGGGATCTTCAATCGAACAGGAAGGAAGAAACATGAAGAGAAAGCTTGGAATACTTGCCTTGACCGCCATAGGGAGCCTGGCGGTTATCTCGCCCGTACTGGCCGACAATGACCAGCCCACGGATTATGAAGTGGCTGTCAAGGCAACTGATGCAGATACCCTGGACTATAATACAATAAAAGAACGATTGTTTAAGCGATATGCGCCCATTGTTGAGCGAATGGAACAGGGCGAAAAAGGATACACCTCGATTTTTACCGATCCTGCAGACAACACTGCCCAAGGAGCCAAGGCCATACCGCAAAATTTTACCCCCTGGTGGCAGGGTAAGGTCAACAAACAAATCAATGCCAAAGTGACGAACTTTTCCACCGATGTTACGTCACTTTTTACCAGGGCACTGAAGCATTCCTCCCAGATTCAGGTTTTCAGTGATCTGCCGCTCATTCGGGAAACCACCATTCAAGAAGCCAATGGTCCCTACGACTTTCGCCTGTTTGCCGAAGGGCGTCTCACCGATCTCAATGAGCCGGTAGGCGATGATCTGAAAACCGGCGGACCCTTGCGATACAAAGAAACTTCAAAAAACATTGAATATGGTGTTCGCAAAAAATTCCTCACCGGCACTGAGGTGGAACTGAAACAGAATATCGGCAACCTGGACACCAATTCCACCTTTTTCAACCCTATAGACCAGGCACGTACAGGAACATACCTGACCATCAAACAGCCGCTGCTTAAACAATTCGGCATTGCCTATAACGAGGCACCGATAAATCTGGCAACCATTGATCATTCCATTGCCGGCGAAGAACTGCGCCGCAACGTGGAAAGCCATCTCCTTGAGATCAGTCGTGCCTACTGGGGCCTGTACCTGGAACGTTCTCTTCTGATGCAGAAGAAGCAGTTGGCCGAAAAAAGCCGTAAGATCTACAACAAAATGCGCAAACGCACCGCCATGGATGTCCCCCCCAGTCTGCTTGCAAGGGCAAAATCCATGGTCAGTGCCCATGAACTGGCCGCCATGCAGGCGGAATTTGCCATGCTCAATGCCCAGTCCCGCATCCGGGCGCTGGTCAATGACCCCGAGTTGACCGGCGACTCCGCCCTCGAGCTGGTCACCAGCCAGCTTCCCTCACATAAGCCCTTTGATGTCAGCTTTGACAATGCGCTGCAGACTACCCTTGAAAACAGACCGGAAGTCGCCCAGTCGATCAAGCATATCCAGTCCGCCTATATTCGCCTGCAACGTTCTGAAAATGAACTGATGCCCAATCTCGACCTGTTCTTCCAGACCTATGTCAAAGGTCTGGAAGGTGATTATGAATACGGCACCGCTTATTCCAACCAATTCGATGAAGGCAGTCCCAGCTATGTCGGCGGCCTGCGTTTCGAGTATCCGCTGGGAAATAACAGCGCCGAAGCCAGGAATCTGCGCAAAAAAATTGAGATGCGACAGCTTCTGCATCAGCTCGATACCACTGTACAAAATGTTCTGCTTGAAGCGCAGGTCTCTTACCGGGAACTTGAAAAAGACTACCAATCCATGGTACAGAGTTACCAGGTCATGCTGGCCGACAACCAGGAGGTCAAAGCCCTGCTGTCGCGGATTGATTACCTGCTGGCCAACCATGACCATTACGGCGATGTCCTGTACAGATTGATGGACGCCCATGAACGGCTGGCCCATTCGGAAGAATTATTTGCCAAAAGTGAACTTTCCTATAATTACGCGCTTTATAATCTCTATCGGGCCATGGGCATTTTGGTCTCCAAGCAACAGATAACCTTTGAAAAAGTCACAAACGATCAGGATAAGCTTCCTGTCATGCATGTTAAAAAGTAATCCCCTCTCCCCTGCCCGTTTGCCCGGCAAGCGGGCAGGACTCTTCCTGCTCTTTGCCGTAGTTGTCTTCCTCTCTGCAGCCGGGCCAATATGTGCAGCCACCTTTGAGACCTTTCTGGAACCTGCCCAGGTCGTTGATATTTCGACACCCTACCGAGACCGCATTGACAGTATCCATGTCCGGGAGAATGACCACGTTCACAAAGGGACCCTGCTGGCCGAGCTGGGGACGGGGATCCTGAAGGCCCGTCTTGCAGAGGCCCGGCAAGCCGCCCGTGAACATGGTGACATTGATGCGGCCCGTGCCCTGGTAGCCATGCGGAAAAATCGTGTGCGCATGCTTGCGGAACTGAAAAAAACCGGTAATGCCCGGCCCCAGGAACTGAGTACCGCGCAGACGGAACTGGCCATGGCAAGGGCCCGTTTACAAGGGGCGCTTGAAAAACAACAACTGAAAGAAAGTGAAGCCGAGGTCATCAAGGCCCAGATACAAGAGAAACAACTGACAAGTCCCATAGACGGCATCGTTGTTACCCTGTACAAACAGGAAGCGGAACTGATCGGAGGCAGTGATCTACAGCCTCTGTTGACCATTGCCCAGCTTGATCCGTTGCACGCGGTCTTTCACCTGCCGCCGGCGACGGCACATACTCTGAACAACAGAAAACAGGTGCCTCTCCTGGTGGCCGGACAACAAACAACCGGTACGATAGACTTTATCTCGCCGATTATTGACGCGCAAAGCGGTACTGTTACCGTGCGCATTATCCTGAAAAATGCCACCCACACCCTGGACAGCGGCAGCAGGTGCACGCTTGTTCTCAACGACACCGATACTACAACCGGAGAACCATCCAATGACCGAACAGGAACAGAAAAACCAACAGCAGATCAAGGTCCGCTACAATGAGACCTCGGCCCTTTTTGCCTCCCAGTTCATTGTCAACACCAGCGCTGAAGATGTAACCATCAATTTTTCATCCGGCCCGATCGGTGACCCGGCAACCGGAGAAACGATCCTGCCCATCCATACCAGGATGGCCATGACCAGGGAAGGCGCCCGCCGATTACATTCGGTGTTAAGCAATATTTTGGGAATCAGTGAAAACAAGGGAAAGATCCCGGCCAATGCCCAGGCTAAACTCCCGGATATCAAACAGTAATTCCGGTGCAACAACATTCTGAAACCAATGGAGAGGGCGTTACCCTCTCACCACCGGACCTGCGCCGGGTGACCCCGCTGTTCAGCAGGCAGGAGTTGCATAAGGCCGACCGACAATCTCTCCTCAGCCAGTTTCTCCAACAGATCATTGCCTTACATAACGCCGCCGGGGCAATCTATTTCGGCAAACAGGATACCGGGCTCTTTACGGAAACGACCTTGCTTTCCCGGCAGATGCAGGCCTCAGGCCAGGGGTTGACCGATATTCTGCTCAGCTGTGCGGAAAACGCCATTGCCCAGGAACATGCCGGCACCACGAGCCTTAATGACGACAATTCCCTCTTCTCCCTAAACTGCCCGCTCCCCTTGGATGGGGGATGCCTATGCGTGCTCCTTGTCACCAGCCCGGAAGCGCTTTCTTCTTTTCTGGTGATGCTGCAGCTGTCGGCTGCGCTGCTTGATCAATACCTGCACCAACAAACCGGCAGTGCGCAGACGACGGCCGACGAAACGCTTTCCATCCAGTTTCTTCCGACACTGAACACGATTTTCTCCCTGCCTCCCGGCAAGGAAAGGCTTCTGCAGCTCAACCAGTCATTAAAAACATTTGCCGGAGCGGATCTCTGTGCGCTGGCCAGGGGAACGAATAAAAAAAATATTCGCATAGCGGCAATTTCAGATATCGCCTCCCAGAACCGTCAGACCGACCAGCTTCGCCTGTTGCAAAAGGGAATCGACGAGTGCGTCCTCAGGGGCAAGCCGCTTGGCTGGCCGAAAAGTACGGACCCTGCGATTCAACACTCGTTGATTGCCGAGGAAATCTGCCATGGTTTCGGCGGCGCCCAGATACTGCTTTTGCCCCTCGCCGCAGGATCGGAAACGCCACGGGCAGTTCTCGTTCTCCTGTGGAAAAAGTTCACGGACCGGGACCATATCCATAAGGCCCTGGATGGTTTTGCACCGGTACTTGCCGGTTTCATGCCCTGCCTTGACGGTTCCGCTGGACAGGGCCTGCTGAACAAAAAAACGCAGCAGGCCGATTCCCACTGGAGCCTGCAGCACAAGGTTACCGCCTTTGTCGGGACCGTCCTTGTGCTGGCACTCTTTCTTCCTGTTCCTTATCGAATATCGGCTGATGCGATAGTCCGGCCCGGATTCACCCGATTTATCGTCTCCCGCTACGATGGGCTACTCAAGGAAAGTAAAGTCCGGCCCGGTGACAGGGTGAACAAAGGGGCCATCCTGGCCCGCCTTGACGAGCGACAGACAGAAGTTGAACTTGCCTCCCTGCAGGCGGAACGAGACAAGGCGAAGAAAAAGCTGGACCAGGAGACTGCCCGCGGTAACACCGCCGCCGCCCAGGTGGCCCGCCTGGATATGCGCAAAATTGACCAGCAACTCACCCGCTTACAAGAACAGCGACGGCACCTGATTATTACCAGTCCCGTCACCGGCATGGTCCTGACCGGCGATCTGCAACGGGCCGAAGGCAGTCCGGTGAACCGCGGCCAGACCTTGTTTGAGGTGGCGCCGCTTGCCCGGATGGAAGTCGAGGTTGCCATCCCGGAAAAAAACATCTCCCAGGTGCCGGATGATGCGCTGGTTACCGTTCGTTTCGAGGCCTATCAGGAAACCTCCTGGAAGAAACATTTTGAGCGTATCGAACCCAGGGCCCGGATCAAAGACAACAAAAACGTCTTTATCGGTATCCTCGAGTTTGATAATCCGCTCGGCCTGCTCCATCCCGGTATGCGGGGAACCGCCAAAATCCACGCCGGTACCCGGTTGCTCGGCTGGATTCTGTTTCGCAAACCCTGGCACACGTTGCTTGGCCTGTTCGACACCCTGCTGTAAACCCTATGCAAAGTACCGGTTCCGTCACAATGCCCCGGCTTCGACCCGGCCTGCGCTTTACTCCGGCAAAGGAAGCCGGCAAGGACCATTATATCGTCGAGGATACGGCCCGGCATATGTATTACCGGATCGGTCCGGAAGAATACCTTCTCCTTGCCCATCTCAATCATTCATCCTCCATCGAAGACCTCCTGCAACAATGCGCCGCTGCATCAACCCACGAAATACTGTCTCCGGAACAGGCAATGACGGTTCTCAAATGGGCGGCATCCAGACAGCTCTTACAAACCGACAGCCCGGAAATGTTTAATGCCCTGCTTGGACAGGACAGCCGGATGAAGACGATGCAGGCACTTAACAAAATGAACCTGGTGTCGTTTAAGATACCGCTTGGCAATCCGGATCCTCTGCTGAAAAAAATCAGCCCCTGGCTCCAGCCCCTGACCGGCCCTGTGTTCGGCCTGCTTTGGCTCATTGCCGGAGTCCTTGCCCTGTCCGCTCTTTTTTCTCACTGGCAGGCCTTCCATGCCCGGAGCGCGGGCTTCTTTGCCCCGGCCAACCTCTTTCTCATCTGGTTGATCTGGCTTGGCCTCAAGTTACTGCATGAACTTTTTCACGCCCTGGTCTGTTATCGCTACGGCGGTCGAATCCATGAGGCAGGCATCCTTTTCATCCTGTTTATGCCCTTTACCTATGTGGATGCGACCTCATCCTGGAACTTTCCCTCCAACCTGCAACGGCTTCATGTTGCCGCTGCCGGTATCTTCAGCGAACTGGCGGTCGCCTGGATCGCCCTGCTCGTATGGGCTGCGCATCCCGACACCACGACCGGGCTCATTGCTCATCGTACCGTCATCGTCGCAGGGATCAGCTCTCTTTTGTTCAACGGCAATCCGCTGATGCGATTTGACGGCTACTATATACTCTCCGACCTGGTCGGCATCCCAAATCTTTATCAACTTGGTTTACAATCAACCAAGGAGTTCTGGGCGCGGCTGTTGCTCAATATCACAAATCCTTCATCGATGGCCGGCATGCCCAAAGGAAAAAGGCTGTTCATTCGTGTGTACGGGGTCATGGTCTATATCTGGCGCTTTCTGGTCCTGGCCTCGCTGGGCTATATGGCATCCAAGCTTTTCGGCGGCCTGGGTATACTGATCTCGCTGGCCGCTCTCCTGGTCTGGATCGTCATGCCCCTGCACGGCTTTGTTACCCGCTGGCCGAGCTACAAAGCAATGAATCCGCATGTCGCACGCGACCTCCTGTTGCGCTCCCTTGTCCTGGCCTGCGTAGCCGGAGTCCTTCTGATCACCGTGGGCTGGAAAAGATCCATCCGGGCGCCGGCGGTTGTCGAATATGAGCACCAGTATCGCGTCAAAACAAAGGCCGATGGTTTTGTCGCTAAAATTCTTGTCCGGGATGGAGAAAAGGTCACAAAGGGGCAGCCCCTGCTCATTCTCGACAACCCTGAACGCCGCACCGCCCTGAGCACCCTGAAGCTGGAAATGGGCAGGACACGGCTCCAGGCAAGAATCGCCTACAACAGTGGTCACCTGCCTGCAATGCAGGTGCTCAAGCACAAAGAACAGGCCCAGCAGACCAGACTGCGGCAGGAAGAGGAGGAAGTGGCCTCCCTGCGCATCACTGCGCCCGCCGGCGGCACGGTGATTGCTCCCCATATAGAACAACTGACCGGAACCTACCTGAAAAAAGGACGGGAAATCCTCTGGATTGTCAACCCCGCCCAAAAACACCTTGTCGCCTCCATTGCCCAGAACGACATTGACCGGATGCGGGCCCTTGTCAACCACACCATCACCATTGACATGCGGGATTCCGATCTTGGTCTTTTTACCGGCAGGGTAGAACGAATTTCACCCACGGCGTCCACAGAACTGATCCATCCCGGGCTGGCCGCCAAATACGGCGGTCCCATTGATGTGCTGGAAAAAATGATGGCACGAGGCAAGAATTCAATGCGGCAGCAGCTGCAGATGCAATTCTTCAATCCCAGGTTTTCCATGGAGATATCATTGCCGGGTGACGTGGTGCACAAACTCCATCCGGGTCAAATCGCCTATGTACTGGCCAGGGGACCACGAGTCACCCTGCGGCAAAAAATCAATGATATTTTTTCCGCCTGGATCAAAAAAAAGGACCGGGCGGCAGCCGCAAAAGGACGATGAAAAAATTCCTGTTTCTCACCGGGGCCGCGCTTGTCATTCTTGCTGTATCACTTGCTTTCTTCCGCCTGCCGATTACCGCATTTGTCATTACCCGGGTGCTGCAACGGGCGGGTATGACGAATATTGTATTCATTCCCACCACCTTCAACGGGCATGAACTGGTTGTTGACCGTTTTTCCTGTACCCTGCCCGGATCCGACAACCGCCTTGTCGGCAACGGGCTCCATATCACCTGGAATCAATCAATTATACACAGCCACCAGGTCAACACCATCTTTATCAATACTCTGAGCCTCGACCTTGTACAGAGTACGCCAAAATCGTCCCCAATTTCTCTGCAACAACGCCTTGCCGCCATCATGCGGAACTTGCCAAGGATACGCCCTCCCTCCTTTGAAAGCTTCCTTCCTTTCCAACACCTGCATGTGGAAAAGCTGGCCATTACCGGTCAAGGCGCCGGACCGCTCAAGGGCAGGAAACTTTCCCTGACCCTTGACAAACCAGCATGGCTGGACCAAATCGGCCGGCCACAACAAACTATGAAAACCCCTCGCTCCGGCATGGGCAGGCCCCGCCGCAAGAGATTTTCGGACAAAAGAGAGAACAACCTCACTGCCCGCATTCTCCTGCCTCGTGCACAATTGCAAGTACAGGCCACAATATCCGATTCTTCGACGATGGTCGTTCAATTGGGAAAAACAGGACAACAAATACCTTTTGCGCGGGTCGACTTAACAACCCATAAACGGAAAATAGGGTCCCGGCTCAAGATTGATCTGGCCCAACTGTCCCTTGTCAATCCGCTCCTTGCCGCCAGGCTGCCGGAAATGAGCGGACAACTGTCGTCTTCAATGACAGTATCCCAGCTGGAAAATCCGCATGTGGACGGTGAAGTACGGTTGAATGGTTTTAACCTGTCCGGAACCGATATAAATACCGTAACAATGAACCTACACGGGCTGATGGATCCGACAAAAGGCGTTGTCATCCAAGGCGAGGCGACCCTCAAGGACATAACCGTACACCAGGCCGGCTTGTTGCGGATAGGTAGAATCCATGTCGTTTTACAAGACGGTCTGCTCTTTGCCCGACAGGGTCATCTACAGGGTAGCGGTGGGATAAGCACCACGATGCAAAACATCTCCACTGCGCAGCTCCATTGCGATTCCATCAGCCTGCCCCTGATTACAGTCTCATCATCCGCCGACAACACAATCATTGCCCAGGTAAAGACGCAGCAGCCTGTAATCGGCGCAGGACTTACAGGGAGCGGTTACTCGTTTGCGCACGTTCGTTTGCTGCCCAAGCAGGACACCACCATAACCGCTGCCATTGCCCGAAATTTCCCCTGGTCAGTCAGTCCCGGCCGTTGGCGGATAACCACGGACTCTCTCAAACTGCAGGATTTTGTCATTAATACTGACCCACTTACCCTCAAGCTGCAACAGCTTGGAGGTACACGCAATACATGGCAGCTGCAGACAACTCTTTCCTGGCCGAAGGTTCACCTGCAAGCCGGAAAATCAGGGCTGATTATTACCGACATTTCACTCAGGCTCCAGGGTGACGACAGCAAAATTTCCGGCAACGGTACCTGGTCACTTAAACCGGTGCCCGGACTGTTTACTCTTAAATTTTCCCACAACCTGAAAAACGGCAGGGGAGGCGCAGTCATTGTCACCGATAGACCTTTGACTTTTTCAAAAGAGACGCCGTTTTCAGCTATTGTTTCCGGCTGGTCCCTGCCCGCCGATCTCATCGGAGGAGAACTGCGGATCACGAGTTCCATCCGTTGGCCGCACCTGCGCATGAACGGCAGGATATCTCTCAGCAAGGGCAAAGGGTTTTTCCGGGATATCCATTTTTCCGGGTTGTCCTTCAGTCAGAATCTGCAGGTGCTTCCCCTGCTCTCCTCCCGCAAGACCGGAACCCTTACCATTGACACCGTGGATGTCGGCCTCCCCATCCACAATTTTTCCACGGAAATACTCCTCAAGCCCGGAAAACCACTGCCGATACTCATTCTGAAAAATAGTCATGCCTCACTCCTTGGCGGATCGGTATCCAATGATTATATTCAAATTGATCCTCAAAGACCAACATTGCGGACAACCATCCGCGTAAATGATATTCACCTGGCGGATTTGCTGACCCTGCAACAGGTCAAGGGATTGAAGGTGTCGGGAAGCGTCAGCGGAGAGTTACCGATCAGGCTCGACAAAGCAGGATTCCACGTTGATAGCGGCAGTCTGCATAATGAACAAGCCGGTGGAATTATCGAATATACTCCACCGTCGAAGGGCGGGTTTGCGAATTCACCCCTGACCGGCTATGCGCTCAAGGCATTGGAAGAATTTCACTATAATCTTCTTGCCGCCTCGGCGAATTACAAACCGGACGGCACTTTGGAGGTTCAGTTGCACCTGGAGGGCAAAAGTCCGAAGCTTGATACCAAAAGACCCGTGCATCTCAATATTACCACGCAGCAGAATCTCCTTTCCCTGATAAAAAGTCTTCGCTATAGTGATTCACTGACAAATGAAATTGACCGAGAAGTCCAACAACACTTTCAGAAAAAATAATCCTATGGACTGTAACTGATCACAGGCTATGTAACTGTGTGTATTCATTTACCTGGAAAATGTAAGCCGGCACCAGGTGCCCCTAATTCGAAGTCTCCGCTTATCTGTGCAGTCACGCTTGTTCATAGGTAAGCGGAGATTCCGATAGCCCCCTCTATGCGGGCAGGCGTGACCGCGTGAAGACGGGGTGCCTGTGACGGCTTATGATGAATTTATAAAAAGTCCTGACAATACTTAAAAAAAAATCTCCATAGCACCGGGAGAACACCCATGCGAACCCTCTTTTTTCTTTTTGTCGTCTCAGTCTTTTCCATAACCGGCTGCACACCGACCGTCAAAGTTGCGCCACCGGACAAACCGATCACCATTAACCTCAATGTCAAAATTCAACACGAGATACGGGTCAAAGTAGAAAAGGAGCTGGATAATGTCCTCAGCAAAGACAGTGGCCTTTTTTAGGACCATGCGACCGGATGTCAATCCCAACTTTTTGAAAGGAAACGAGGCAGTATTATGAAAAAAAATATGAAAAAAACAATCCTTTTGCTTATCACCATGCTGTTTCTCTTCTGTCAGACCGCCTTTGCCCTCGACCTTGGAACGGCCAAGGCGCAGGGACTTGTCGGAGAAACCATAACCGGTTACCTGGCACCGGTCAAAGCTACTCCTGAGGTAGAAAAGCTGATTGCCGACATCAATGCCAAACGCAAGGCCATGTATGAAAAGATCGCCAAACGAAACGGCACCAGCCTGCACGCGGTTGAACTACTGGCCGGGAAAAAAGCCATTGCCAAAACCCCGCCGGGCCAGTTTATCAATCTCGGCAAGGGCTGGCTGAAGAAATAAGCGGATGAACGGTGGAAAATAGATCCGGCACCTTTTTTCAACATCCCGTTTCCATATGTCCCGATGATCACAAATTGCACAGAATCTTCTGAGCTGTTTTGTGTCCGAGATATCATTGTTTTCTTGCTCTACCATTCAAAAGCAGTCCATTCTCCGGAATACGTTTCCATTTTAATTCGACCGGAAACGGGTGCACGTCCCATATCTTCCGACTGTATTCGGTGATGGAACGGTCCGAGGAAAATTTCCCTATTCGGGCCACGTTTAAAATCGACATCCTGGTCCAGCGTTCCCTATCGGCAAACACCTCACTTGCCCGCTGCTGGCAGTCGATGTAGTCCTGATAATCGGCACAAAGCATATACCGGTCATCATGGAGCAGGGAATCAACAATCGGCCTGAATAACTCCCGATCACCATGGGAAAAATGGCCGGAACCAATACGGTCGATGACTTCTTTCAACTCATCATTATTCCGGTAGTAATCCATTGGATTATACCCGGAATTCCGCACAGCCATAACCTCTTCCACGGTAAGACCGAACAAAAAGAAATTATCAGCCCCTACCTCTTCCCGAATCTCCACATTTGCTCCATCAAGGGTACCCATGGTCAAGGCGCCGTTCATGGAAAATTTCATATTGCCGGTACCCGAGGCCTCCATGCCGGCCAGGGAAATCTGTTCGGAAAGGTCGGTCATTGGATAGACGACATGCCCTATTTTGACGTTATAATTGGGAATAAAAAACACCTTGATCCGGTCCCGCATATCAGGATCTCTGTTAATCACCCCAGCCACGGAATTGATCAGCTTGATAATGCGTTTGGCCATAAAATATCCCGGGGCCGCCTTGCCGCCAAACAGGAAAATCCGTGGGGTTATCTCAATATCCGGATTGGCCTTAATCCTGTTATACAGGGTAATAATATGCAAAACATTAAGATGCTGTCGTTTATACTCATGGATCCTTTTAACCTGCACATCGAACATTGCACAGGGGTCAATCACCAGTGATTCCCGACGCAGGGCAATGGCGGCCACATCCCGTTTGTTCGCCTCCTTGACCTTACGCCATGCCTGCCTGAATCCACTGTCATCCACCAGCTTTTCGAGCTTTTTCAACCGGCCGAGATCGGTTATCCACTTTTCGCCGATGGCCTCGTTAAGCAGGCTGGTCAGACGAGGGTTACTCACCGCAATCCAGCGTCTTGGAGTAACGCCGTTGGTGATGTTTCTGATCTTACCGGGGTACATCGCATTAAAATCAGCGAGGGTATGTTTGCGTAACAACTCCGTATGCATGGCAGCCACTCCATTGATGGCACGGGAACCGACACAGGCTAAATTGGCCATGCGCACATACCGGGGACCGGACTCGTCAATAATGGACATACGGCGGACCCGATCCTCGGCACCGGGCCAGGCCATGCGCACCTCATCAAGAAAACGGCGGTTGATTTCATAGATAATCTCCAGATGCCTTGGCAAGAGTGACGAAAACAAATCAATCCTCCATCGTTCCATCGCCTCGGGCAGTAGGGTGTGGTTGGTATAGCACAGGCTGCGGCGGGTGATATCCCAGGCCTGGTCCCAGCCATATCCATGCACATCCATGAGGAGCCGCATCAATTCCGGAACGGCAACCGCCGGATGGGTATCATTGAGCTGAAT
>DRLX01000439.1 GCA_011322715.1 Desulfobulbaceae bacterium | reverse complement strand
GTCTTGATCGGGGTCGGGTGGAGGTGAATATCGTACTGCAGGGCGATACGTCGACGGGCGTTCTGTTGCAGGTCAATATGGATCTTGCCCGGCAATATCATCGCTGCTTGGAGGAGGTCAAAAGCACCCTGGAATTGGGAGGTGAGGTCACCATTGCCGATATGCTTGGTTTGCGTGACCTGATAAGCCACCAGGAAGAAGGGCTTGATTTGGAAAAGGAATGGATCGTTCTGGAGAAAGCACTTAGCCTGGCTCTTGACGAGTGTGACCGGATGCGGGAACAGGAAGGACAGACGCTGAAACAGGATCTGCGTAACCGTTTGCAGGCCTTTTCCCGGCTGGTGCGCACCATAGAAAGCAATGTTCCCGACATTGTCCAGGGGCGAACGTTGGAGTTGAAAGCACGGATTGAAAAACTGCTGACCGAAGTCGATCTCGATCCTGCACGGCTGGCCCAGGAGGCCGCATTTATGGCGGACAAGGCGGACGTGACCGAGGAAATCGTCCGCCTGCGCAGTCATATAGATCAGTTTGAGACGTTTCTCGGCAGCAATGAACCCGTTGGCCGGAGGTTGGATTTTCTGCTTCAGGAATTTTTACGGGAAGTCAATACCCTGGCCTCTAAAATCAGTAACGGCACAGTTGCCCATCTCGGTGTGGAGATGAAGAATGAAATTGAAAAGCTTCGAGAACAGGTACAGAATATCGAATAGGCCGTAATGGACGGCAAAATAGGGTTGTGTTTTTTGCGACCATTATTAGCCCGTATATTTCACAAGCGATCTGCTGCAAGGCCTGAAAAGACCATGTCTGCTGTGTCACAGCGAAAAAAGGGTTCCTCGAAATATTTCAATATGTCTGCGGCCCTTTTGCGCTGTTCCTTGCATCCATGGCATTTTCAGACCTTTCGCGACGACCTTTGTGAAATATGCGGGCTAGAGAACCTTTTTAGGAGGATTAATCATGAAAATATTTGCCGCTGCACTGATGAGTTGTATTCTGGTGGCCTCTTCCGCCCTTGCGGGCGATAGCCTTGTCCGTCTACAAAGTAAGAATAGCGTTAAAATTACCGCCCAGCATCTTGAAAAGGTGCTGCAGACAAAGGGTCTACATGTTTTTGCCCGTATTGATCATCAGAAAGGGGCAACCTCAGTGGGAAAGAAACTGCGGCCCACCGAGGTTTTTATTTTCGGCAACCCCAAGGCCGGCACCCCGCTTATGCAGTGTAAACAGACCATAGCCATCGATCTGCCGCAAAAAATGTTGATCTACGAAGATGAGCAGGGCAAAACCTGGATTGTGTACAATGATCCCGCTTATCTGGCGTCACGTCACGGTCTTGGCGATTGTGGGGCCAAGGTTATTAAAAAAATAACCGGCATTCTGTCGGCGGTCTCATCTGCGGCGGCCGGGAAATAATGTATTAGATATGGAAACCAGGCTTATCAATGTTGGTTTCGGCAATGCGGTCAAGGTGAACCGTATTCTGGTCGTGGTCAACCCTGGTTCGTCACCGATCAGAAAACTCAAAGACGAGGCGCGTCGGGAAAAAAAATTGATCGACGTGACTGAAGGGCGGCGAACCAGGGCTATTTTACTTCTTGATTCAGGGCATCTGGTCCTGTCCTCGGTGCAGCCGGAAACCATTTCCCAGAGGCTTGCGCAGATGGAAGAAGAACAGCGTAATCCTGCATCCCTGCTTTTGCGGACGGGAGGGAACAATGAATAGAGGAATACTGTTTGTATTGTCTGCGCCTTCCGGATGCGGGAAAACCACGTTACTGAAACGAGTAATGGCCGATCTTCCGGGCCTGGTCTTCTCTATTTCGCATACTACCCGCGCACCGAGAAAAGGTGAGCAAAATGGGCGGGATTATTTTTTCGTCAGCCGGAAGGAATTTTATGCTATCCGGGACCGTCAACCGTCCGGTTTTTTGGAATGGGCTGAGGTGCACGGCAATCTTTACGGGACGAGCAGGGCGGAAGTCGAACGTCTGCAGTCTGCCGGGCTTGACGTGATCCTGGATATTGATGTCCAGGGGGCGGCGCAGGTACGGGCGGCTGCGGATCCGGTGACGATTTTTATTGCGCCGCCCTCAATAAAGGAACTTGCTCGTCGTCTTCGTGGGCGCGGTACGGAAGACGAGGAAACCATTGCCCTGCGGCTGGCCGGCGCGCACAGGGAGATGCAGGCTGCAGGTCTATATGACTATTTGATTGTCAATGATGACCTTGATGAGGCGGTTGAGAGTCTTTGCTGCGTGTTGATCGGTGAACGCTTACGGAGAAGAAGAAATCGTGCCGGGAAGATGATTGATCTTTCACTTGACACGTCTGGGAGTTCAGTGTGAAATCTTACGGAGTGCGGAAGAAAAAAGCGACCGGCAAGGAGAGGGGCAAAAAAGAAGCGCAAACGGATACTGATGATCTGATATGGGGACTCAATGCAGTTTGGGAGGCCCTGGAAACCAAGAGTCTTGGTGAGCTTTCCGTGCAGAAGGGCAAGGGCGGCCCACGGATTCAGGAGATTGTTGATCGGGCAAGAGAGCAAGGATTACGGGTGCGATTTGTGGAATCCGCCCGTTTGGGTGTTCCGTCCGGTGTCCGGCACCAGGGAGTGGTTGGTCGTCGGAGCGCCGTTGTTTTTCTTTCCCTTAACCGGCTGCTTGATCGGATTTCCAGCGAACCGGACGAGGTTTCCAGGCTGCTGATTCTTGATTGCATTCAAGACCCTGGAAATTTAGGGTCTATCCTGCGTTCGGCCCTGGCCGCCGGTTTTCGGTATGTCATTCTACCGCGTGAGAGGAGCGCGCCCATTTCCGGAACTGTGGCCCGTACTTCGGCCGGCGCCGTGGCCCATCTCCAGCTTTGCCGGGTGGGGAATCTTGTTGAAGTCATTAAGTCGCTGAAAGAACATAGTTTTTGGGTGTATGGGGCCGTGTTGTCCAGCGATGCCGCCTCCATTTACGAGACGGATTTTTCCGGTAAGGTCGCCTTAGTTGTCGGCAGTGAGGGGAAGGGAATTAGACCGTTGGTGCAACACCACTGTGATCACCTGATTACCATTCCCATGCAGTCTGATTTTGATTCGTTAAACGTCTCCGTGGCCGCCGCAATCATTATGTTTGAGATGGTGCGTGACCGGCGGGACGGCTGAGCCGTTTCTATAAAGAATGCATGGATTTCAAATTACATTGAGCATGATTGTAGCGTGTTACCTCGTAAGCCACTGGATGTCGCAAGATTATTGCTTATGCTGTAGGGACGAATTTATTCTCCTGAAACAGGTGACAATGCAAAAGGCAGAACCATAATTCAGGCGACTGAAGTCGCCCCTACCGAATCGGCGTGTAAGGATCAAGAGACGAAAGGTAATCAGGAAACATTTTTGTTCCCCAGCAGCTACTGCGGGTGTAGACCATTATTTTTTTTCCTTCATCTGGGCCTGCAGCAGATCGCCCAGGGTGCCCATGGATTTAGGCGCTTGGTTGGCCGGTGGCGGAGTATAGCTGTCGTCCTTTCCCCCTTCTTCCGTATAATCCTCGGGCAGCAGTGAAATGCGCCTTTTTTCCAAATCAACGGAGTCGATCTTGACGGATATCGGCCGGCCGATTTCCAGAACCTCACGGGGATGATTGATACGGCGGCCTGAGCCAAGTTTTGAGATATGGAGCAACCCGTCCACGCCCGGCTCCAAAGTAATAAAGGCGCCAAAGGCGGCCAGCCGGGACACGGTTGCCTGATGGACGGAGCCGGGAGGATATTTTTCAAAGGCGCCGGTCCATGGATTTTCCGTGGTTTCGCGCAGGCTCAGTGAGATGCGGTCATTGTCCCAATCCAGCTTTTTAATGGCCACCTCGACCTGCTGACCCCGACTGAGAATGTCTTCGACCTTTTCGGTCTGCCCCCAGGCCAACTCCGAGATTGGAATCAAGCCGTCGATGCCGCCGAGATCCACAAAGGCGCCGAATTCGCGAATAGACGTCACCGTACCGCTAACCCGCATTCCCTCCTCCAAGGTCTGCTGTAATTCCTGCCGCTGTTCCTCTCGCTCCTCTTCCAGCACTGCCCTGGCCGAGAGAATGATATTGCGGCCGTTACTACTGAATTCCGTCACCTTAAAGGACATGGTTTGTTCGATATATTCTTCGGGATCCTCAATTCGTCGAATATCCATCTGTGAATAGGGACAAAAGGCGCGAACTCCGGCAACCTGAATCTCAAAGCCACCTTTTATTTCTCCTGCGACTTTTCCTTCCACCGGGATACCGCCATGGAAGGCGTCCTCAAGTTCCTGCAAGGATGCCCGGCCGGAGCCGAGCCGGGTGGTAAAGATCATTTCGCCACTGCGTCGGGCAACGAAAAATACCTTGATCTTGTCTCCAGGTTGAACCGTGCAATTACCCTCATTATCTTGAAATTCGGATGCCTTGACAATGCCTTCGCTCTTGCCGCCGATATCAAGAAAGATGTTCTCTCCGCTTAGACCGGCAACCACAGCTTCAATACGATCGCCCGGTTGCAACCGTTGACGGGAGATGGACTTCTTCTGAAACAGGTCTTCAAAGGATTCTGCAGTCATGTTTTTTTGTGAAATAAAAGTTTTTGTTGAGGAAATTTTTGTATCTTGGTTTTTGTTTTCAGTCCCTTGCGGGTGTAGGACACCTTTGATACCCCGTTCACTTGCGGCGGGGCAGTGTATTACCCATTTGTCTTTATCGTTGGCTCGG
>DRLX01000438.1 GCA_011322715.1 Desulfobulbaceae bacterium | reverse complement strand
TTTTGAATTTGTCGATTCCATTGTCGGTGGCGTTATCCCCCAGCAATACAGACCCGCCGTGGAAAAAGGGATTATTGAGGCCATGGAAAAAGGAGTTATTGCCGGCTATCCCTGCGTTGATGTCAAAATCAATCTTATAGACGGTTCATACCATAATGTCGATTCTTCGGAGATGGCCTTTAAAATTGCCGGATCTCTGGCCTTTAAAAAAGGAGTGCAGGATGCGAGTCCCGTTATTTTAGAGCCGGTTCTTGAACTGGAAGTGCAGGTTGACAAAGATCATGTGGGAGATGTAATGGGTGATCTCAACAGCCGCCGTGGAAAAGTGCTGGGTATGGATGCCACCGACAAATATGAAATTGTCAGGGCCCATGTACCACAGTCGGAAGTACAACTGTATGCGCCGGATCTCACCTCTATGACCGGCGGGCGGGGCAGTTTCACGGTCAAATTTTCCCATTATGAAGAAGTGCCTGCCCACCTGGCGGAAAAGATCATTGAACGTCATAACCAGGAAAAATGACCAGCTATAGTGTTGGTATCCTGACCCTCAGCGATAAGGGCGCCCGGGGGGAACGTGAAGACACCAGCGGCGCCATGCTGAAAACCCTGTTTTCCGGGATGGATGAATATCGGGTTGTCCGTTATTTACTTATTCCTGATGATCAACCACTCATTGTCGAAACATTGAGCAAGTGGGTGGATGATGAGGGGATTGATTTGATTGTCACCACGGGCGGCACCGGCGTGTCGCCCAGTGATCAGACGCCTGAGGCCACCAAGATGGTCATTGAACGTGAAGTTCCCGGGATTGCCGAGGCCATGCGTATGGCCAGCCTGCAGAAGACCATCCAGGCAGTCTGGTCGCGGGCAATTGCCGGGATACGAAAGGAGAGCCTTATCGTCAATCTTCCGGGAAGTGAAAAGGCGGCAAGGGAAAATATTGAGGCGGTGCTGCCCGCTCTCGCCCATGGACTCTATAAACTCAAAGGGGGACAGGCCGATTGTGGTGTTCTTGTATGATTTTTTTAATGACCACCATTGTTCAGCACCAAGGTATCAAGAGTTATTTTTGTCCGGGCTGTTAGGTGGAAATCCGTAACCTTTTTGGTCCTGCAGGAGCTACAGTCCTTCAATACGTACTTTTTCTTCAGAGGTATCGTCTGCGGCAACTATATCACCAATAATCACCGGTGTTTCGTTAAGCGCCGTAAACTGTTGCATGACATCTTCCACATTCTCTTCAGCAACGAGTGCCATCATGCCGATTCCCATGTTAAACGTGCGATACATTTCTTCAATGGGGATATTGCCCTTGTCCTGAAGAAAGGAAAATATAGGGGGGATGTTCCATGAGCCTGCTTGAATTACGGCCCGACAGCCGTTGGGCAATATTCTGGGCACGTTATCGATAAAGCCTCCACCCGTGTTATGAATTAAGCCGTTGATCGTATAGTTTCGCAGTACGGTTAGGACACTGTTCACGTATATTCTCGTTGGCCGGAGCAGTTCCTCACCGATGGTGCAGTCCAGTTCTGAAATGTGATCGTCAACGGTCAGCCCCTGTTCTTCAAAGATAATTTTACGGACAAGGGAAAAACCATTGGAATGCAGTCCGGATGAGGCAAGTCCGATAATTTTGTTGCCGACCCGAATGTCGCTGCCGTCAATGATCCGATTCCGCTCCCCGATACCGACGACAAATCCTGCCAGATCATAATCTCCCGGCTGATAGAGTCCGGGCATCTCAGCTGTTTCTCCGCCGATCAGGGCGCAGGATGATATTTTGCAGCCGGCGGCGATGCCGCGTACAACCTCGGTGGCCACATCAATTTCAAGACTGGAGACGGCAAAATAATCAAGGAAGAAGAGTGGTTTTGCGCCACTGACAATCACATCATTGACACACATGGCAACCAGATCTATGCCGATGGTATCATGTTTGTTGCAGAGTTTGGCTATGGCAAGTTTGGTGCCGACTCCGTCGGTGGATGCAATGAGGACGGGATCTTCATAACCGGCATTGCCGATTGCGAACAGACCGGAGAATCCACCGATATCATTCAGAACGCCTCGGCCATGGGTTTCCGCAACCAGTCCCTTGATGCGTGAGACAAATGCATTGCCCTTGTCTATGTCTACTCCGGCCTGACTGTATTTGGAGGCTGTTCCCTTATTCATTTTGCTTATAATAAAAAGAAAATATTGTTTTTTTTAATACGTTGTCATCTGATTATATTGAGTCTCAGCTTACTTTTTTTTCTTCTCCATTGTCAATATCTTTGTCTAACTTTGTTTCCTTTTGGCAACAGGAAGAACCGACCTCGGTAAGGGTGATTGAAGAGAAAACCGGATGATGTCGTTCTCCCTGGTTGCATGCGTTGGTTTGGTCTGGTACTCTATGCGGCATGAAACTGCTTGTTACCCTCATTGGCCTGGTTTTTGTTCTGGAAGGATTGCCGTATCTGGTTTTTCCCGAAGCCATGCAGCGTTGGCTCAAACAATTGCTGGAAATGCGGCCTTCTCAACTTCGCTTTATGGGGCTTCTCGCCATGGCCTTCGGCTTCTTTCTCTGTTTTCTGACCCAGAAGTCAGGCCTGTTTCATTAGCCTGCAATTTCTCCGCATGCTTGAAGCCTGATTGCAGTAAAATCTTACCACCCTCTCCTGTAAACTGTGATCCTTTTTCCGGATTTGCCCATACTTTTCTTGCGACAATAAGTTTTGTTGGGTAATTTAACAGGTTTTTGAATCGACCAGCTTGACGCCATTGCTATCCCGGGGAGGGACGTATGGAAAAATCACCAAAAAGAGAGATGATAGGCCTTGAAGGTAAGGTATTACTTAATACGCTTAGGCGGCTGTATCGTCGGGGTGCTGTTGATAATATTACCAAACTCATCGGCAAAACCCATCCGGCCGACCTGGCCTGGGTCTTTCGCTCCTTACCTCCCGGTGAGCAGAAAGATATTTTTCAGATAATCGCCAAAACCGATATTATTTCCGACTTTTTAAGTGAGCTGGACTCCTCCATTATGGTTGATCTGGTCACCGGTCTTTCTCCTGCATTTATGGCCTCCATTGTCAGTAAAATGGCCTCTGATGATGCTGCGGATCTTCTGGAGGCACTGCCCGAGGAGATTGCCAAAGAAATTCGGGCGCACATGCAGACCGAAGAGCGGGAGGAAGTCGAAGAGCTCCTCAAGTATGATCCCGAGACAGCCGGTGGTATCATGTCGCCGGATTTCATGTATCTGGATGAAGACCTGACCGTT
>DRLX01000437.1 GCA_011322715.1 Desulfobulbaceae bacterium | reverse complement strand
CGCACATGGCGCGAATGGCCTGTAGATATTCCCTGTCCAGGGGCCGGACCCCTGATTCACCCTGTACCGGCTCACAGAGGATGGCGCAGGTCTTTTCATTGATCAGCTGTTCCACCTCCGCCGGGTCCCCGAAACGGGCATGGACAAAACCCTTGGGCAGCGGTTCAAACCCCTGGTGAAACTTGGGCTGGCCGGTGGCGGCAACCGTGGCCAGGGTGCGGCCATGAAAGGAACCGGACAGCGAGATAATCTCATAGCGTCCGGCTCCGCTGTGGATCCTGGCCAGCTTGATGGCCGCCTCATTTGCTTCCGCCCCTGAATTGGCCATAAACACCTTATCGGCAAAGGTATTGGCGCAGAGCAGTTCCGCCAGCCGAATCTGCGGTTTGGTATGAAAGAGATTGGAGACATGCATCAGTTCCTGCGCCTGCTCGCAGACCGCCCGGGTGACGGCCGGGTGACAGTGCCCGAGAGAACAGACGGCAATTCCTGCCAGAAAATCGAGATATTCCCTGCCGTCATCATCCCAGAGCCTGCATCCCCTGCCCTTTACCATCGCCGCCGGAAACCGGCTGTACGTTCCTATAAACACCTGTTCTCCCCGTGCCGCCCAGTCAGCATTGCTCATGATATAATCTCCGTTCCGACCCCTTCAGGAGTAAAAATTTCCAGCAAAACAGCGTGCTCCCGGCGACCGTCGATAATATGGGTCTTGGTTACGCCTCCATCCAGGGCAGCCTGACAGCAACGGACCTTGGGGATCATGCCGCCACCGATAACACCTCGGTCAATCAGGGCCTCAATTTCATCTTGGCGGATGGTGGACAGGAGATCACCTTCGGAATTTTTCACTCCTTCCACATCAGTGAGCAGTATCAGCTTGACGGCACCGAGTTCGGCGGCGATAGCACCCGCCACCAGATCGGCGTTGATATTAAACGCCTGCCCATCCTCGCCCACGCCCACCGGCGCAATGACCGGTATAAAATCCCGGCTGTCCAGGGTCTGTAAAATATCAGGATTTACCCTTGTAACTTCACCGACCCGGCCAAGATCAATCAGTTCCGGCGGTCGGTTGGCATCATCGGATTTACTGTGAATACGCATCTTCCTCGCCTGGACGAGATCACCATCACGGCCGGACAGCCCTACCGCCTTGCCGCCGCAGTGATTGATCAGGCCGACGATCTCCTTGTTGACCTTGCCCACCAGCACCATCTCGACCACATCCATGGTTTCGCCGTCGGTCACCCGCATCCCCTGGATATAATTGGGCGTGACCTGCATCTTTTCCAGAAAACGATTGATCTGGGGCCCTCCGCCATGGACGATAACCGGATTCAGGCCGATGTATTTCATCAGGATCACATCAAGCGCAAAATTGCGTTTAAGCTCTTCATCCACCATGGCATGGCCGCCATACTTGATCACCACTGTTTTTTCATTAAACTCACGAATATAGGGCAATGATTCTATGAGAACATTGGCCTTGGCTATGCTTTTTTCCATACCTTCTCCACATCAGTTGAGCACAAGAGGACGGTTTTTCCGACACAATTATAAACCGTTTATATTACCCGTCCCTCAGACGACTGTAAACACTTGTATTGCAGGATTCTCCCATGGAAAACCTGCACGGAACCTCTTTACTTTTGGGAGATGACCATGTACAATTGCCGATGCAAAAAGCAAACCGGATGCACATGCTCATTACTTTTTTTAGGAAAAAACATAAATATAATACGTTATGAAAACAATACCGATAAAAAATATTCCGGCAATTCTACCGGCGATCCTTCTGTTGCTTTCGGTCGCCGCCTTTGCCGCCGACAAGGCATCGGCCCCTATCCATATCGAAGCAGACCGAATGATCTCCCAGGAGCAGAAAAATTCGGTCGTGTTTCTCGGTAATGTTGATGCCAAACAGGGTGACCTCACCATTCGTTGCGAAGAGATGACCGTCTACTACACCCAGGACAAGAGCAAGAAAAAAACACGAGGCGGCTCCAATGAGGTCAAAAAACTTGTCTGCAGGAAAAAAGTCGAAATTACCCAGGGTGACTGGCTGGGCACCGGTAACCGTATGGATTATCTTTCCAAAGACCGCAAGGTGATTCTCAGCGGCAATGCCAAGGCATGGCAGGGCCCCAACATGGTGTCGGGCAAGACAATCACCTATTATCTCGACGAAAAACGTTCCATTGTCGAGCAGGACAAGAAAAAATCCGGCAGGGTCACCGCAGTCATTCATCCGGAATCGGACGCAAAGAAATGACGGCGGCCTGCTCTCTGCTTGAGACCAGAAATCTTATTAAAGAGTATCGAAGCCGACGGGTAGTGGACCAGGTCAACCTCCAGGTTTCCGCATCCTCGGTCGTTGGTCTGCTTGGCCCCAACGGCGCCGGCAAAACCACGACCTTTTACTCCATGGTCGGCTTTATCCGGCCGACGGCCGGCTCTATTTTACTGGACGGCGAAGATATTACCGGCCTCCCTATTCACAAAAGGGCCTCACGCGGCATTACCTATCTGGCCCAGGAACCATCGGTGTTTAAAAAGCTGACCGTGGTTGAAAATGTCCGCATTGTCCTGGAACCATTGGGACTACCGAAAAATGAAATCAACAATCGTATTGACGAGTTGATGGATGAGCTGAAAATCGGCTACCTTGCGGACAACAAGGGGCATGCCCTGTCCGGCGGGGAGCGGCGGCGAGTGGAAATCATGCGTGCCCTGGCCACCAGACCAAGATTTATTCTGCTCGACGAGCCGTTTGCCGGGGTTGATCCACTGTCGGTGGCTGATCTGCAACAGATAATTCGCAGTCTGAAAGAAAAAAACTTAGGCGTTCTGATTTCCGACCATAATGTTCGCGAAACGTTGCAGGTCTGTGACTTTGCCTACATCATGAATGACGGGCGGATCTTGACCAGCGGCGCGGCCGTTGATATCACGGAAAGCTCCCTGGCCCGAGAAATGTATCTTGGTGAAAATTTCAGCATGTAGGACGGTCATCTTTGACTCTCGGAACTTTACGTAACAACACAAACGATGCTTGATCTTCGCCAGAATCTTAAACTTGCCCAAAAGCTGGTCATGACACCGCAACTGCGGCAGGCCATAAAGCTTTTGCAACTCAACCGCCTGGAGCTCACCGATGCCCTGCAAGCTGAAATTGAGCAAAATCCGATGCTGGAAGAGGTGCTGCCCACCCAGGAAGAAAAAACCAACCCTGAAGACCTGAGTGCTCCTGAGCGTATTGAAAAAGTAGAAGAACCCATTACCAGCCAGGTGGAGGGTGAAGACCCGGCCAAGGTGGCGGAGGTCAACTGGGATGACTATGCCAACACCTTTGACTCTGATTTCTCTTTTGCCCGCGAAACACCTCCGGCCGACGCACCCTCCCAATTCGACTTTATCTCCAAGTCTCCCGGCCTGGATTCATTCCTGCTCTGGCAACTGACCCATCTTGATCTTGATGCCCTGGACACAAAATTAACCCATTTCATTGTCGGCAATCTTGATGGTCATGGTTTTCTGGAAGCGGACATAGAAGACATCTCCGCCTATGGCCACTGTTCACTTGAGGAGGCCAGGGGTGCTGTTCGACTGGTACAAAGTCTTGATCCACCTGGAATCGCAGGCCGCGATATCCGGGAATCACTGCTTTTACAGCTTGACCGCAAGGGACTGGAAGAGACTCTTGCCTACACGATTATCGACGCCCACCTCAATCTGCTGCAGACAAAAAACTATGCTCGGATTGCCAGGGAAACCGGGTCCTCGGTCCGCCTTGTCAAAGAAGCGGTCAAAATCATTGAACAGCTCCAACCCTATCCGGGAAACGAATACAGTAACGAACAAACCAATTATGTTATTCCGGATGTGTATGTCTATAAAATTGATGATGATTTTATCATCCAGCTCAACGATGACGGCCTGCCCAAGCTCCAGATCTCCGAAGAGTACAAGGCCCTGCTCAAGCAGCGAAACTCGATGTCCAGTGAATCAAAAAGCTATCTGCGTGAATCAAAACGCAATGCCGAATGGTTTATCAAATCCATCCACCAGCGGCAGCGCACTATTTACAAGGTTATGGAAAGCCTGCTCAAATTTCAACGGGACTTTTTTGAACGGGGCTCGGGATACCTTAAACCCCTCATCCTGCGCGATGTTGCGGATGATATCGGCATGCATGAATCAACGGTCAGCCGGGTGACCTCCCATAAATATGTTCATACTCCACAGGGTATCTATGAATTGAAATATTTTTTCTCGACAGCCGTGGCAACCACCGACGGTGATGTTGTTGCCGCCGAGGCCATAAAAACAAAAATTCGTCGATACATCGCCGCTGAAGATCCGACCAAACCACTCAGCGACAATAAAATTTCGCAAATGCTTGCTGAAGATAAAATAAAGGTCGCCAGACGTACCGTTGCCAAGTATAGGGACCAAATGAAAATTCTCCCGGTGAAACACCGGCGACAGGCCAGGACATAGGAGAACAATGCTCACTCTTGGCCATCAGTGTATCATCCTGGAGATGAAATCAACCGGTAAAGACGAGGCCCTGAAGGAACTCGCCGACACCATACATGCCTCTTGCAGAGACGTCGATCCTGCCATGCTGTTAACTGTTTTACAGGAAAGGGAGCAGGTAGGGTCCACCGGCGTCGGAAACGGCGTTGCCATACCCCATGCCAAGGTACCCGGCCTTGACCATCCGGTTCTCTGCTTTGGCCGTTCAAGTGCCGGTATCAGCTTTGAGGCCATTGACAACAGGCCGGTTCATCTTTTTGTTCAGATTCTCTCACCCACCGGAAGGCCCGATGAATATCTCCGTTCTCTGGCCAGGATAAGCCGACTGCTCAAAAAAGAAGCCAATCGCAGATTCCTCATGCAGGCCACGGACAAAGAGCAAATTCTTGCCCTTTTCAATTCCCCGCAGGAATGATGTTTCCTTAAAAAACAGCCCGCCGAAATATTTCGATGAGCTACATAGAGGGCGGGAAAAAACGATTAACTTCGTATCATTTCGGCAATCTGAAAGGCCATTTCCAGGGATTGTTCCGCATTGAGACGCGGATCACAGGTGGTCAGATAATTCTCTCCAAGCTGAGCATCGGCCAATTGACGAGCACCGCCGGTACATTCAGTGACATTATCACCGGTCAATTCAAAATGAACGCCGCCTGGAATAGTCCCCTCGGACCAGTGCAGCTCAAAAAAACAGCGCAGCTCCGAGAGAATATCGTCAAAACTTCTGGTCTTATGACCACTTGACGCCTTGCGGATATTGGCATGCATGGGATCGCAACTCCACAATACATTCAGACCCTCCTGTTTCACCGCCCGAATAAGCGGCGGCAGGTATTTTTCAATATCACGGGCACCGAATCGGGCGATCAAGGTCATCCGGCCGGGTTCATTATCTGGATTTAAGCGCTCAATAATGGCAAGGATATCCTCAATCTCATGTTTGGGTCCCACCTTCATGCCGATGGGATTAAGAACGCCCCGGAGGAATTCAATATGGGCGCCGTCAATCTGACGGGTACGATCTCCAATCCACAGCATGTGCCCCGAACAGTCATACCAGCCACCCCGGGTTGAATCCTCACGGGTCAGCGCCTCCTCGTAACCAAGGAACAGAGCCTCATGGGAAGTATAAAACTGGGCCTGTTTAAGCTGGGGCGTATCGGTGTCTATACCGATGGTTTCCATAAAGGCCAGGGCCTGACTGATTTGCTTGGCCAGTCGCTCATAGGACCTGCCCATGGGTGACTGCCTGACGAATTCCTGGTTCCAGGCCTGGACCCGATGCAGAGCGCCGAATCCACCTTTCGTGAAGGCCCGCAACAGGTTCAGGGTAGCAGCAGACATATTATATCCCTGCAGCAGACGGGCCGGGTCCGGAGTGCGTGCCTCCAGGGTCGGCTCAATGGAATTAGCCATATCCCCCCGATAACTCGGCAGTTCAACTCCGTTCACCATTTCCGTGTCGGCTGAACGGGGTTTGGCATACTGGCCGGCAATACGACCAACCTTGACCACTGGCTTGCCGCCGGCATAGGTCAGAGTGACCGCCATCTGCAGAAGAACCTTTAATGTCTCCCGGATATTAGGCGCCGTACAACGGGCAAATTCCTCGGAACAGTCTCCGCCCTGCAACAGAAAGGCATCTCCGCGCGATGCCTGGGCAAGCTGCTCCTTAAGGTCTCTGATTTCCCCGGCAAACACCAATGGCGGCAGCGTGGAGATGGTTGCAAGAACTTCCTCCAGCCGATCCTTATCCGGCCAGTTCGGTTGCTGCAGGACAGTACGTTCTCGCCAGCCGGTCTTTGTCCAATTACTCTTTTCAGTCATGATATTCTACTTCCTTAATGAAACCAACATGGCCGGAGCCGCTTTTCCGGCTGCAGCCACAAGCAACTAATGCGAGCGTTGCCCGCAACCCAAATAAAATGACGCATTCGCGGCTAAAGCCGCTCCTACAAGCACAAGCGCATCAAAATCGTTAATTTTGGTAGGAACGGCTTTAGCCGTAAATACTTCAAGGCCTCCGGTTATAATATACAGAGTCAATGCATTTCGGGTGATATTTATCGAAAATTACCGCTTGAATCTCTCGGAGTCTACGCTTTCCCGTTATTTCAACAGGAATTCAGCTGTAAATCTCTCTAAAGGCCTCGGTTACCTTAAGAACATCACGATATTCTTGCAGTATTCGCTCTGCTACGATTTACGAAGAATCAATTATGGGAGCTTGCAACTATCACCCCTGCAACAAATTTCAAGATCAAAGGTATTTAATACCCGAAGTGCTCTCTCCCGTTGCCCGGGGTCGTCATAGGGCTCGAATCGGGCCCCTTGCAATAATTTTTCCGCCTGCCGTCGGTCGGGAATGGCCTCCATGCCGGTGGCCAGCACCTTGCCCTGGGCTGTTTCCAGCAACTCCGCATCCCGGCCATTGGTAATCACCCCATAGGGAATGCGATAGTCGGGATCAAGAACACGGGCTGCGGCAATTACGGACTTTTCTCTGGTGACCAGGGATCCCGGGCCGTAGCGAAGAACAAACAAGCGCCTGCCCTTCAATCGTACAGTCAAGTCGATAATGGAACGTACAAAAATATGATTAAAAGTCGTTTCAATACACAAACGCGGTTCAAGCTCATCTTTAGAATACCCTTTTTCTTCAACCAGCATCCTGGCCAACCATTGCCGGGTCCGTTCATCATCGGTATCGGCCAGCTCTTCACCGGTCAGATAATCCTGAAGGACACCATATAAAATATGGTGTCCCGGGGTAGCTCGCTTGACCATAGATTCCGTCCTTATTACAATGCGCTACAGCTCAAGCCAGGATTCGGAAAAAACAGTTTGCCCGGACAAAGCCTTATAGGTCTTGTAATGCTCAAGAGCCGTTCCTTCAAGCGAAGAAGGATCAGGTTCATTCCCGTCCATCATGCCATGGACCAAGTCAACGAGATCCTGACGCTCACCCTTGCAGATGGCCATCAGTTCTTTATCATACGAATTGACGATAGCGGTAGAGATGCCGTATTTCATCAACATGATGAGGTAGGTGCGATCCAGATACTTGCGCAGGTGATCGGCGACCCCGTTGGAGACATTTGAAAGACCGACCGTGGAACCGGAACCAGGGGCGATATCGGCCAGCATCATCATAAATTCCAGGCCGGAGGCGATCTGATCGGCGCCAAGTGTGATAGGCGTTCCTATGGGATCAAAGAGGATCTTTTCATTGGGAATTCCGGCCTCGTTCAAGGCCATCATCAGATCGACCGCCATGGCGGCCCGCTCATTTGAATCACGCGGCATACCGTCCGGACCCCAAAGCAGAGCGATGACATCACAACCCGCCTCAGCAGCAACGGGAATCAGGGCCTCCATGCGTTCGGGTTGTGCGGAAATGGAATTCATAATTGCCTGACTTTTATTGGTGACCACCTTGAATCCGGCGGCCATGGCATCGGTGTTGGTGGAATCCAGACACAGGGGAGTGTCCACCGCTGCCTGTACGGTCTCAACAACCCAGGGCATAAGCTCGGTACCGTCTTTGCGTGCAGGTCCGATATTCAAGTCAAGATACGTGGCCCCGGCAGCCGTCTCTTCTTTGGCCATTTCCTGGACCGGCCCGGGATTTCGTTCTTTCATGGCATTGCCGCTGCGGGTTCCCATGATATTTATACTCTCGGCGATTGCCTTAACCGTTAATGCCATTGTGCTCTCCTTATCTGTAATCTTCTCAATACATACCATTCAAGCGGCCCGTCCACATAACCGGCGACGAAAAAGCCCCTCAAAAACCTACCCGATAGTCGGGAACAAATGATTTACTCCGCCGATCCGGCACACATTTTCCCGTACCGGAACTTGATAATTTATCGTATTTTAGCGCAGTTGTCAAACTGCAAATTCCTGTGGTTCCAGAAGGAACTCTCTCGTTATGCCGGGGACGACTTGAAAAAAAGCTCTTTCCTTCTACTGGTAACCGCCTAAAACCAGGGGAAATATAGCGACCACAGCAAGATGAGCAACTCTGCATTCCCCAACGAAGAGAGGTATGGATAAGAAT
>DRLX01000436.1 GCA_011322715.1 Desulfobulbaceae bacterium | reverse complement strand
GACCGATAGACGCAAATTTTTGAAAACATCGGCAGTTGCAGTGTCTGCGCTGGCTCTGAGCAAGGCCCACTCTTCATTTGCCTCGGAAGGATGTGTATTTTCAGGGATTATCTATAGTAAGGATAATCCCGGCAGGTGGGCCGAAAAGGTCGGAAGTCATGCCCCGGTTGTGACGGTCCATGGCGATAAAGTCCAGGTGGAAACCAAACATCCCATGTCCGATGCCCATTTTATTGTTCGTCATACCCTGGTTCTTGCCGATGGCACTGTTCTTGGTGATAAAACATTTACCCCCAAGGACAAACCCGTATCCTCATATACCCTTCCCAAAGGCTATAAAGGTGACTTGTATGCGACCAGCTTTTGTAATCGCCATGATTTCTGGTTGACCAAGACGGCGGTTTAACCCGCATATTTCACAAGCGATCTGCTGCAAGGCCTGAAAACTCCATGCCTGCTGCGTTACAGCGTAAAAAGGATTCCTCGAAATATTTCAATATGTCTGCGGACCTTTTTACACTGTTCCTCGAAGGTCTCACTTCGTTCGCTATCTGCATTCATGGCCTTTTCAGGCCTTTCGCGACGACCTTTGTGAAATATGCGGGTTAACTCGAAAAGTCAGCTATCTGCTGTAGAAAGAGCCGCGTCCCCCCCGGACGCGGCTTTTTTTTTGTGTGCTTTTGAGGTATTATGAAATATTCCTGAATTCAGGTTATTTAATCTCTGTTCCTAATCCGTATCTTTTTTGCCCTCTCCAGGTTTGTACTCTATGCCGGATTCGATTCAACAAAGCCACAAGAGTGATCAGGACCTGCAGGATCAGCATGTCAGGTGGAACATTGTGCTGATCGTTCTGCTGACCCTGGTTGCCGTGTTCATTATCTGTATAGGCAGTGATCTTATTGTACAACAGGTTGCTCGTGGACGTCAGAAGATCATCACCGATCATCTCGCCTTTCAGGTGAATAATTTTATTGTTCAGCGCTTTGGCAATGGTTCTGAAACCCTGGCCGAAAAACAGCCGATCATTGATGCCTGTCTTGGTCGCAGCACACCGGACAATGACCGGTTACTGCAGATTTTGATTACTGCAAGGGATGTTTTATCAGCCTCTATTGTTTATCTTCTTGACAGCAGGGGAACGGTTATCGGCTGCTCACCATATGGCCATGAACGTGCAACCTTGACCGGGAAAAATTACGCCTTCCGTCCCTACTTCAGTCGGGCCATGCAGGGGGAACGGGTTCAGTATGCCGCAGTCGGGGTAACCACTAAGAAAAGAGGGATTTATATCAGCGCTCCGGTCATGAGTCCATATGATGGCAAGGTCATCGGTGTCCTCGCCATTAAAATCAATCTGAAAGTCGTGGATTCCCTTTTTCGCGATCCCTCAAGTCGGTATACGACATTTTTCCTCTCGCCCGATGGTGTTGTTTTTGCCTCAAACAGAGAAAAATATCTGTATCACACCGCCTATCCGCTCACTGATTCCGAACGACAAAAACTATTGGCAGGCAGGCAGTTCAGTTCGCTTCCCCTCACGCCCTTGCCCTTTGTGCTCCTGGATGACATCGTACATCTGGACAATAAACGGATGCTTGTCAGTCGTGAAGCCGTTTTACAGAAGGGGTGGCAACTGGTAACTCTGCAGCCTGTTTCCCCTCCCTGGTTGGTTATGGTGGTACTCGGTTTTCTGGCGGTCGTTTCCGGTGCGGTGTTTATACGGATGGCCCTGCATTCGCAAACGGAACGGCAACTGACCGAGCAGATAGATCGCGGCCGGAGGCAGAGTATTCTTGCCGAGACCGCCCGCCGTGAGACGCGACGCGAACTGGAGACAATTTTCAGCGCCAGTCTTGTCGGTATTTTACTGATACGAAACGGCAGGATCAGCAATGTCAATGAGCGGGTAGGGGAGGTGTTTGGTTATTGCAAAGGCGAAATCCTTGGGAATAAACCCCGGATGTTTTTTGCCGATAAACGATCCTATCTCCATTTTCTCCATACCTATGCCCGCCGGCTTGCTGTCAGCGATCTTGATCAGATTGAATACACCCTCAGAAAAAAGGACGGCACCCTTATCCCATGCACACTTTCCGGCAAGGCGATAACGCCCGGCGACCTTTCTTTCGGCGTGGTGTGGGTCGTTCAGGATATCTCCAGGCAGAAGACGGTGGAGCAGGAACTTCAGGAGGCACGAAAAAATGCGGAAGCCGCCTCCATGGCAAAAACTCATTTTCTTGCCAATATGAGCCATGAAATTCGCACACCCATGAACGGAATTATCGGCTTGTCCAAGCTGCTGCTGCAGGAAAAGGTTTCACCCGGCCAGTATAAATATCTTAGTCTTATTCATCGCTCAGGCATTCGACTGCTGGGTCTTATTAATGATATGCTGGATTTCTCCAAGGTCGAGGCAGGAAGGATGGAACTTCAGGAAGGACCATTTTGTCTGCGTGATCTTATTGAAGAAATAATCCTGCATCTTGAAGTACTTGCCCGGAAAAAAGGTCTGGTATTAGATGCCCAAATCGATGCCGATATTCCTGATCAGCTGATCGGCGACAGTGATAAGCTGGCGCAGGTCTTGTTAAATCTTGTCGGCAATGCGGTGAAATTCACCAACGAGGGCATTGTTACAGTTCAGATATCAATGCCGGTGAATCAAGTCGAAAAAAATATTGTTCGTGTCCTGTTTGCAGTATGTGATACCGGAATAGGCATTAAGCCGGAGATGCAGGAAACCATTTTTGATGCCTTTACCCAGGTTGACACCACCCTTTCCCGACGATATGGCGGCACCGGACTCGGCCTTGCCATATCCAGAAAAATACTCAGATTGATGGGGG
>DRLX01000435.1 GCA_011322715.1 Desulfobulbaceae bacterium | reverse complement strand
CATACATTCCTCCTGTGATAAAACAATTAAAAAAACCGTAAGTCGTCACGGGCACCCGTGCCAACTTACAATCTCTGCTAAAATGAAAACGAGTAGTTATATAACCTGTGACCACTTACAAAAAACCGGCGGCGGCATCACCGGCCACCGTCATCGGACGCATTTATGTCCGGCAATGTACAACGTTTACAGACGCCTTACAACGGCTTATTCGCCTCCATATGCAGGACAAGATCCAGCATTCTGTTGGAATATCCCCATTCATTATCATACCAGCTCATGATCTTGACCGTTGTTCCAAGCACCCGGGTACAGAGTCCGTCAACAATGGAAGAATGGGCGTCACCCTGAAAATCAACGGATACCAATGGTTCCTCCGTGTATCCCAGGTATCGCCCTGACGCGTCACAAAGCGCCCTGTTGACCTCGGGAACCGTAGTTTCCCGCTCAACCTCCATAACCACGTCGACCAGGGAAACATCGGGCGTGGGGACCCGCACCGACAGGCCGTCAAACTTATTTTTCAACTCAGGAATGACCAGGGCCACCGCCGCCGCTGCACCGGTCTTGGTCGGGATCATCGACATGGCTGCCGCCCGCGCCCGACGAAGGTCGGAATGGGGAAAATCGAGCAGTCGCTGGTCGCCGGTATAGGCATGAACCGTTGTCATAAGACCGCGCTTGATCCCGAAAGTATCGAGAATAACCTGGGCGACGGGGGCAAGACAGTTGGTTGTACAGGAGGCATTGGAAAGGACATGATGCTCGGTGGGATCATATTCATCCTCGTTGACGCCCATGACGATTGTTTTTACATCGCCTTTTGCCGGGGCGGAAATAATGACCTTAGCGGCACCGGCGTCGATATGGGCTTTGGCGGAATCCATATTCCGAAAAAATCCGGTACATTCAAGAACGTACTCGGCACCATAGTCAGCCCATGGTATGTCCGCCGGCTGTCGATGACTTGTCAACGGGATCAAACGGCCATTGACGACAATACCATCATCCGTTGCCCGGACTTCACCGCCAAAGGTCCCCATCACCGAGTCGTATTTTAACAGATGGGCAATGGTGCCGATATCGGTGAGATCATTGATACCGACAATTTCAATATCGGCAAATGTCTCATCTTCAGCCTGCGCCCTGAAAATATTTCGCCCAATACGACCAAACCCGTTAATGCCTATTTTGATGCTCATCGTATCCTCCTCCAAAAAAGATTGACGTCAGGAACCACTGTTCCGACAGAATCCGGACTCCCTGTTCAACCGGTCCGGAAGGGGTTGGCGACACACCTGCACAATCGCCGATCCGGCAAACGATTGTTCATGTGCATCCGACATGCCCGTATATCTGCAATTTTCTCGCGCGCCTCATTACAGCGGTCATCACAGGCAAGGGCCCGCCCGTACATATCCAGCGCCTCCTGATACCATTGGCCGGCAAGATAACTGCGACCGGCCGCACAAAAACCAAGGGCGGGAGCTCCTGCAAACATATCCGCCAGCACGGAGATCACACCCTCACCCCAAAGCGCCCGGACGGAGTCCTCTTCTTCAATCAGCAGACGAATGACAAGCGGATTGTCCGATAATTCCGGCATCATCAGCCGCAGGATACAGGTCGCCTGACCTAGAAGGATACCGATCTGTTCCATCTGGCGGACGACATCACCGCCGATTTTGCGGATTAACAGCTCCACGTCAACCATGGTTGACAGACGCGGCAGAACGGAACCGGTATCAGGCAACCCGGTGGCTGATTGCGTGGACAGGCCCTGGATATGCAGGGCAGCCGGTCCATAGGAATTAAGCAGGTAGATATTTTCCTTCAGCTTCATGGCCTCGTGAAAAACCGACCCGACAAGCCAGTCGATCAGGGCGCCGTGGATATCATATTTTCGGTCATGTTCAGGCCAGATCTTATGACAGATGTCCTTGAGTTCCCAGAGCTGCCCCTTATCGGTTTCCGAACCGATCATCACACTCAACCGGTCCCACATCCGTTGCCGGTGCTCACCGGCCTGCGGGGTAAGCAGATCAATATCGTCTATGGTGTCTTCAGGGTTACGGCATTGGAGATATCCTGCGTAAAGCTTATGAAATGATCCGACAAAACGAAAAAAATCAGCAACCGCCTGACGAACGAAATGGTCCCGCCGTTGTTCAAACCAACTCCGATGGGCTTCGCCCCGGCCGAAAAATGACGACATACCAGACCCGTTCTCCTCAGCTCCGACAGGACATAATTCGTGCCTGCCCATACAAATCAAGATACCCGGCCATGGCCTGTTTCCAGGTGTGATGTGTATAGATACGTTCCACCGCCGTCCGCTGCATGGAGCGGATACGCTTCCGGTCATGGGCAAAAATCGACATTGCCCGCTCCATGGTCGACGCCAAGGCCATGGCGGAATGCTCAGCATAGCCGAACCCTGTCTTGCCGTCCTGCACCTTAACCAGACCGCCGACCAGATGGACAATGGGCAGGTTTCCCATGAGTTGGGCGATATAATCGGTCAGGCCGCAGGGTTCATACAGGGATGGAATGAGAAAAAAATCACCGGCGGCATAAATCCGGTTGGCCAGCAGAGGGTCATATCCTTTCAGGTAACAGACCCGGCAGCGTTCATCAACACCTGCGGCCAGTTTGCTTACGGCATCCTCAAGCTTCGGGTCGCCGGAGCCCAGTACCAAAAGCTGCAACCGCGCTTCAGGCGGGAGTAAATCCAGACTTGCCGACAGAATATCCACCCCTTTCTGGGCGCTCATCCGACCAATAAAGGTAAACAGCGGCACGTCGCCTTCCATCTGCAGGCTTCCGACCTGCTCCACGTTTTGCCACCTGGTCTTGCCACTGCAGGCGGACAAGATATCCTCCTTGCAGAGACGTTTTCCGGTCATCTCCCCGGTGCGGGGATTAAAAGGGGCCTTCAGACCAAGACGGTCCGCCTGTTCAGGGTTGAAATCTTCCGGATTGATTCCATTGGTTACTCCGGCCAGTCGCACGCCCCGTTTCAGTAAGTGATGTCCCAGCCAACCGGTCCGGGCATCATTCTTTGTTTCCTGCAGCTCGCGGGCATAATTTTCACTGACGGTATTCATAACCGCATAGCCCGAGGCAGCGACAAAGGGATCAAACCGCTGCTCCAACACGCCGTCTTCAATCACCGATGCCGGTAGTCCGGTCACGGCACGGGCAAAGGGAATATCGGCAATTTCCTGGTGATATCCGATACCGGCATTGTGAATGGTCACCACGGCGCCGGTGCGGGAAAAATAGTGGCGCTGGCCCGGCAACTCCCGCATCAGGGCGGCAAGAGTGGCGGCATGACCATCATGGCAATGGATCACATCGGGCCTCTCGTCCAGATGGATCATAACAGCCAGAGCAGCCTTCTGCAGAAGGATATTCATGGCAAAATAATCATAATGACCGCTGCCTTTCTTTTTCCAGCTCTCTGCTGCCTCTTCTTGGGCCGTGTAGGTATACACCCCCAGTTTCTCCGCAAAGCGGGCGGTCTCGACAAGAATCACCCGCACACCTTTGCGCCGCTGTTCCAAGAAAGAAACTGTTTCCCGCCGCTCCCGGTCGGGATAATCCATTGCCAGGACACAGTCCCGACGCGACCGGTCACCGCAGATATCCGGCTGCCGCCCGTTCGTCAACACCAGGGGAGAAAAGCCCAATTTCCCGGCATCCATAAAGCCGTAACGGGGCAGGATGACGGTTACTTCCATCCCAACTTCCACCACAAGGGCCTCGGCCAGCTGCCGGCACACATCCTTAACCCCGCCGGCCCCGGCAAGCCCGTCATACTCCCGGCTCACCATCCACAGGCTGCGAATGGCCGACCCTTTTTGCTTCGCCCTGCTCATTGTTCCCGTGAACGGCGAATAGCTTCCCGAACCTGCTCCAGGGGGAGTTGGCGCAGCAGATGATCGGCCAGGGTCAACCGGACCATTGCCTCGCAGACCGGTACAATTCTCGGGATAGCGGAAATATCGTGCCGCCCGCCGACCTTGATGATCCGGGCCTCATTATGGATATCAACAGTCTGCTGCTCTTTATGAATCGATGGAATGGGTTTGACCGCCACCCTGAGAATCAACGGCTCGCCATTACTGATACCGGCCAGGATGCCGCCGGAATTATTACTGACAAATCCCTGCGGGGAGATAGGATCATTGTTTTCAGAACCACGCATGGCCGCAGCCGCAAAACCGGCGCCGATTTCCACCCCCTTGACCGCGCCGATGGACATCAGGGCCCGGGCGAGTTCACCGTCAAGCTTGTCAAAAACCGGCTCACCCAGGCCGGGTAGACAGGTTGCCCGGATTTCGACAATGCCCCCCAGACTGTCTCCCTGTTTCCGCACCTCGGCTATTCGTGCCTCCATGGCCGCCGCCGCCTCATTATCCGGGCAGAACAACCGATTTTCAGCAATCATTGCCAGGTTCCGCTCCTGGGCGCTAATGCCGCCAAGGGCAACGGTATAGGCCTGAACATGCATGGAAAATTTTGCCAGCAAGCGGGCGGCAACGGCCCCGGCCGCCACCCTGGCCGCCGTTTCCCTGGCCGAGGCCCGGCCACCGCCCCGATGGTCCCGGATACCATATTTGGCCTGATAGCTCATGTCACCATGTCCGGGACGAAAGACATCCCGCAAGGGGCCATACGATTTGGAATGGGCATCCTTGTTCATTATGACAAGTGATATGGGCGTGCCGGTGGTTAGCTCACAGGCGCAACTTTCAGGGCAAAAGGTTCCAGACATAATCCGCACCCGGTCGGGTTCCTTACGCGGCGAGGTGGCGCCGCCCCGACCCGGTCGCCGTCGCTCAAGCTCCGTCTGGATCATCTCCTCACAGAGTTCAATACCGGGCGGGCAGCCGTCAATAACCGCGCCCAATGCCGTTCCGTGGGATTCCCCCCAGGTGGTTACCCGAAAAAGAGTGCCAAAGGTATTTCCAGCCATAATTATTTACCTCAACTCATTCATCCAGGGCACAGGGCCCCTTTCACAACAGAGAAACCGGAACAAAAGCAAGCGGGACGGTCCATCATCAGTGTTTTTTCCGGCCTCCTGCCGTGGACAGCGCCTGTACAATTTCCCGGACAAGTTCCGAAGGCGGGCGGCCATCGGTATCAATGACAACATCCGAACCCCGCTGGTAAAGAGGTGATCGAAGGGCAAGCTGCTCCCTGACCTCTCCAAGGAAATCGCCGCCGGTCAATGACGGCCGCAGGTGACGACTGTTCCCGTCGGCTGCCAGACGTTGTTCAATGGTTGCGCAATCGGCCCGCAACCAGAATATGATACTCTTTTTCCGCAAAGTCCGCCAGGCCTGTTCATGAAGGATTGCTCCACCCCCGGTCGCGATAACCACCGAGGAACGGCTCCGCAGACCAAGGAGGACCTCCTCTTCCCGACGACGAAAATCCGGCCAGCCGAACCGGTCGACATATTCCCGCACGCAAAGACCACTCCCGGCGCACAACAGGGTGTCGGTGTCACAAAAATCCAGGTCAAGCCTCTTGGCCAGCATCCTGCCGACGAGAGACTTTCCGGTGGCCCGAAAACCGGTAAGGATGATTCTATCAAAAGGAGATTTTTTACCGGCGGCAACCGATGTATCCAGGTGTTGTTTCATCATAGTGCGGGAAAGATACCCTGTTACTGCGAAATATTTATACGGAATATTACGTCAATTTTGATGAACTCGTGAAAAGTCAAAATTTTTTCAAAGATGGCTAAGGAAAAACATAGATATACAGGTAAGCGTAGACTCCGAGGAGTAGTGTTCCGGGGCGGGTCTCAACTATACAGGTAGTTTGTTGTGAATCGCCCCGGGACAGGACGCCATAGATCGAAGTTTTTACGACGCCGTCAATTTTTCCTTTTCTTTTTATCCTACCGTACTTAGAGTATGCCATAATCGAAATTTTACCACTGAAAAATAGCTGTGTCTGGACTAGATATGCGGGTCAGCACAGTTTCGATTTCTTCAAACCGAAGTATTTTCGGCATTGGAAATCGATTATACGGTAACGACGTTTTTACCAATGTTTGGATAATAAAAAATGGAATACAGGGATTATTACGAAATTTTAGGGGTTGACCGCAACGCGACGCAGGATGCCATCAAACAGGCCTACCGGCGTCTTGCCCGAAAATATCACCCCGATGTCAGCAAGGAAGCCGATGCTGAAAAAAAATTCAAGGACCTGGGTGAGGCCTATGAGGTCTTGAAAGATCCGGAAAAACGAGCCGCCTATGATAAATTCGGCAAAAACTGGCAAAACGGCCAGGATTTTGAACCACCGCCCAACTGGGATGCGGGTTTTGAATTTAAGGGGGCCGGGTATACCGGCGGCAGTGACCATGATTACAGCGATTTTTTTGAATCACTGTTCGGCCGCAGCGGACAGGCAGGTAGCGGGCGCCGACAGACCTTTCGCATGAAAGGGGAAGATCAGCATGCAAAAATCGTCATTCGCCTGGCAGATGCCTATCATGGTTCCCGGCAAAATATTACCCTGTCCAGGGCGACCGTGGACGAAAACGGCCGCGTTACCACCAAACCGCACAACCTGCAGGTAACCATCCCCAAAGGGATTATAGAAGGTCAACGGATACGTCTTGAGGGCCAGGGCATGCCGGGTATGGGCGGAGCGCCCGCCGGTGATCTTTACCTGGAAATCGCCTTTGCCGATGACCCGATCTTCCATGCCGAAAAACGCGACATCCACATGGAGTTGCCGATTACTCCCTGGGAAGCCGCCCTGGGCGCTACCATCACCGTCCCAACATTGGGCGGCAAGGTACAGTTGAAAATTCCACCGGGATCACAGGGTGGGAAAAAACTTCGCCTTAAAGGGCGGGGATTATCAACAACAACCAAAAAAGGTGATCAGATTGTCACCCTGCGTATCGTCGTTCCCGAGGCAAAGACCGATGAACAGAAGAAACTCTACCGAAAAATGGCGGAAATCATGCCGATCAATCCGCGAAAAAATCTTGGTTAGCATACATGACTGATACCATAACACTCACCGGAACCGTCCTTGATGAGGATATGCGTTGCAATCTCGGCGATCTCTGTCGTTTATGCGGTGTGCCGGCGGATAATATTTTGGAAATGATTGACGAGGGAATGCTCTGTCCACAGGGGAATACCCCGAAGGAGTGGCGTTTCACGGCCCTTGAAATCCGAAGGGTCCAGACCACGATTCGGTTGCAACGGGACCTGCGCATCAATCTTCCCGGTTGTGCCCTGGCCCTGCAACTGCTGGAAGAGCTGGAAGAACTCCGCCGTCTGTACCGTACGCGCTAATCCTTGGACGCCCTGGTTCTTTTTGTTCACCACCTGCATGTTCCTTCCCTGGTAACAGGAGCTGCAGGGGCGACAATCCTGACCCTGATATGCTGCCTGACGGTATATACCCGTCTCAGCAGGCGCAACCTCGGATTGACCATTCGCCTTGAACAGGCGGCAAAGAATATACGAGGAATGGAAAATATCCTCGACCGACTGCGATCGGAACGAGACGACCTGCGGTTGCAGCAGAGAAAAACCACGGAATTGCTGGCCGCCCAGCAGACGGAGCTGGACAACAGCCGCCGCCTTCTGCGGGAAAGGGAAAAACTCTTTACCACTGTGCGTGATCAGATGCGTCGGGATTTTGAGCTGCTGGCTGGTCGGGTCCTGCAGCAACAGGGAAAAGAACTTGACGCCCGCCACGAATCCGGTCTGCAGTCCCTGCTGGAACCCATGCGCCGGCAACTGCATGATTTCAAGGCACGGGTGGAAGAAGTCTATGACAAAAAGTCGCGTGATCATGCCGCCCTGGTCAGAGAAATTGAACTGCTACGGCAACTGAACCAGCAGTTGAGTGATGATGCTCTCCACCTGACCAGGGCCCTGCAGGGAAGTAATAAAACGCAGGGTCAATGGGGAGAGATGATCCTGGAAAAACTGCTTGAGGATTCCGGCCTCCGCAAGGGCAGGGAATTTGAAACCCAGCCGGGGATGCGCAACGAAGAGGGCCGATTACGGCAGCCCGATATTATCGTTCATCTTCCGGATGGACGGGACATCATCATTGATGCCAAGGTTTCTCTTAAAGCCTGGACCATGGCTGCGCATGAGAAAGATGAGAAAAAACGGCAACATCTTCTCAATAACCATATTGATTCCCTACGCAGCCATATCAAGGGCCTGAGCGGCAAGGCATACCACCGGCTGCCGGGTGTCAATACCGTTGATTTTGTCCTGCTGTTCATGCCCGCCGAGGGGGCCTTCCAGGCCGCGCTTTCGTATGAGCCGGACCTGCTGACAGCGGCCATGCGTAAAAAAATAGTCCTGGCCGGGCCTTCGACACTACTTGCTGTTCTACGGACGATTCATCATCTCTGGCGGGTTGATGAACAGGGACGCAACAGTTTAGCTATTGCCAAACAGGCTGGACAACTTTATGATAAGTTCGTCGGTTTTGTTGAGGCCTTTGAAGAAATCGGCTTTCGCCTTGAGCAAGGCCGCCAAAGCTGGCAAACCGCCAGAAAACGGTTGGTTTCAGGAAGGGGAAACCTCGTCGACCGAGTTGAATCGCTGAAGAAATTAGGCGTTCAACCGGAACGAAACCTGCCTGAAGTCATCAAGAAAAACTCTATGTAGGAGGTTACTATGAAATATTTAAGCATATTAGCTTTTGTTGCCCTGTTTGCTCTGACATCTTGTACCGGAATGGGGGTGCAACAGGGAAAAAAAGGACAGGTCGGGGGGGTCGGTGGAGCTGCCGCCGGAGCAATTATCGGGCAGGCCATCGGTCATAATACCGAGGCGACCTTGCTTGGTGCTGCGATTGGCGGTCTACTTGGTTATATTGTCGGCAATGAAATGGATAAATATGACCTTCAGGAGCTCAATCACGTTTATGAAAGAGGTGTTTCCAATCGTCCCTCTTCCTGGGTTAATCCTGATACCAGGAACCAGTACACGGTAACCCCGCAGCCGGCATATACGGATCCGGTAAGACACCGGGTATGCCGTAAGGCGGAGATCGACGCGGTTATTGACGGCAAACGTGAAAAAACGTATGCAACGGCCTGTCGTGATGATTATGGCCGCTGGCAACTGCAACAATAATCATACCCGGCAATGATTTCCGGTCGTTT
>DRLX01000434.1 GCA_011322715.1 Desulfobulbaceae bacterium | reverse complement strand
ACGTGGAGATAACTGATCGGCAGCCCCTGCAGCAGGCGGAAGGTGTTTTCGGCCGCTTCCTCATCTTCACCGGGAAATCCTGCCAGCACGTCACAGCCGATGGCGGCATCGGGAAAGGCCGAGGCAATCTTTTCAATAACGTGGACGAAAACCTCCACAGTATAACGACGGTTCATGCGGAAAAGGATTTGATCATCGCCGCTTTGCAGCGGGATATGAAGGTGGGGCATGAAGTTGGCGTTATCGGCCATCAGCGCCACCAGCCGATCATTGACCTCCACGGGTTCCACGGAACTCAGCCGGATGCGCATCCCGGAAAATTTCTTACAGAGGCCGTCAAGCAGGGTATATATGTCTTCACCTTCGTCAAGATCAAGGCCGTATTTGCCCACATTGATCCCGGTAATGACCATCTCCCGGTATCCCTGTTCCTGGAATATTTCCACCTGGTCAATAACGGACGCTCTGGGCAGGCTTCGACTGCGACCGCGACTGTAGGGTACAATGCAGTACGAGCAGAAGTTATTGCATCCATCCTGGATGCGGAGATAACAGCGGGTTCGTCCCCTGAACCGTCGTACAGGCAGCCTGCATATTTCCTTCTGCAGGCTGATGTTGCCCGTCAGCATGATCATTTCGGGCGGATCATCCATCAAGGCCGTTTCCACCAGCAGATGTTTGTTGCCGTTTCCGATTATGCAGGCAGGATTTCCCATAATGTCCAGCAGGTGTTCAGCGGCAATCTGAGCATAGCAGCCGGTGACCACGATACGGGCCTCCGGATTGGTGCGTATGGCACGCCTGACAAGTTGCCGGGACTGCTGTCCCGCCCTGGCGGTGACGGCACAGGTGTTAATGATATAAACATCCGCCGGTCCGGAAAAGGGAACGATTTCACAGTCGGCATCCGTAAAGCCGGTGATAAAGGCGGCGGATTCAAACTGATTGACCTTACAGCCCAAGGTGGTGATGGCGATCTTTTTTGTCATGGCGGACAGGATTCTCGTGTCATAATAATTCCACTGCCTGCCACCCGGTCCTGTTCATAGAGGACGGCAAACTGGCCGGGGGTAATTGCCCGCTGCGGCTCTGCAAAAATAATTTCCCAGGTATTTTTGTTTTTCCGTTCCAGCCTGGCGGTGGAAGGCTGGTGACGGGAGCGGAGTTGGACCAGGCCTCGCCAGGGAAGAGTTGGTTCCCCATCCAACCAGTGCAGGTCCCGGATGAGTACACGACCTTGAAAAAGATCCTCATTTTTACCGACAATAATCCGGTTATGTTTCCGGTCAAGTCCAATCACATACCAGGGCGTGGCATCGGGCAGACCGAGACCACGGCGCTGGCCAACGGTGAAATGGCTGATACCCGAGTGACGACCGAGGATGCGGCCGTCATTGGTGATAATGTCACCGCTTTTTTCCTCAACCCCATGTTCAGTAAGAAATTGTTTCAGCCCGGTTGCCAGAAAACAGACATCCTGGCTTTCGGTACCGGCATAGTCACCAAGACCCATGGCGGCAGCCCTGGCCACGATATCGCTTTTACGCCACGATGCAAGGGGAAAGAGAATGCGGGCCAGTTGCTGTTGTCCGAGGCGGCAGAGAAAATAAGACTGATCTTTTTTGGGATCCATGGCCCTGAGAAGTCTGTATCCGCCTTTATCATTTCTCTCAATACGGGCATAGTGACCGGTGGCCATCTTTTCCATTCCCTGCTCCAGCATGTAGGTGAGCAGGGCGCCGAATTTAATGGAGGCGTTACAGACAACACAGGGATTTGGCGTGTATCCCCGGATGTAGGTGGCAACAAAATCGTTGATGATGGTGGCGGAAAACTGCTGTTGCATATCAACGATCCGCAGTGGGATGGCGAGGGTTTTCGCCGTTTCCCGGACCCTTTGTATCTGGAGTTCACGGTCCGGCAGCGGAAGTTCCATGAAGAAACCGTGTACCTCATACCCCTGTTCCTTAAGGAGTATAGCGGCAACCGTGGAATCCACGCCACCGCTCATGGCAATACCCACTTTGTCGGCGGTCATGTTGAATAAAAAGTAAGTACGTAAAGATAAATGAAATAAATTAACGGAGCAGTTGAGCAGTTTATACTACCATGGGTTTTTCCGTTTGCAAACCTCAGAGGGAAAGGAAGGATGAATAAGAAGAACTAAGGCGGACATTGCCGAGACCCCAAACACTGACAGGGGCGGCTTCAGTCGCCATGTTGGTGGAATGCACGGGTAATAGAACAGGTGAATAAATTCATCTTTCTGATTACCATCAATCCTCAGAAACGAGGGATACCATCGCTTGGTAATATTAAGGATAGAGAACCTTTCCGTGCAACAGGTGAATTATATGTCAAATCCCGTAGCGGATACCGAGCGATGGTATCCCTGATACTACTTTGCTGAGCTTTGGTGGTAATCAAGTTCATCTTTGTCATAAGAAAGTTATATAAAATTTTACCCGGAGTCTACGCTTACCTGTTATGTCAGGAATTCAGGAGTAAGGAACTAAAAGGAATGTGCCGTACTTTGTGGCACGGCACATGTATGATAAACTATGACGTGAATACGTGGTGTTACCGTTATATCGGTACTGTAATCACTATATGAGAGAGGAAAGGATGCTACACTGGCGGCAAATTTTCATTTTTTCTTTCCAATTTTCCCTGCCGACGGTGCATTCACACTGGGTGCCACTGATAAACCAGCAGAGGTGCCCTGCCTGAAACTCCCATGCCGGGCATGTTTTTTTCAGATGGCATTTTTTTTCTTTCCAGCAGTTCTTTCGCTTTTTTTTATTTACTCCTCTCCGGTTGGCAAGGAGAAAGTACAATTGGCGTTCCACGTGCAGGGGAACCGTCCGCCATCCCTGTTCATAACTCTGTACGGCTTTTAAAGAAACTCCAAGCAGTATTGCCAGTTCTTTTTGTGTCCGTTCGAGCTTAGCCCGGGCCTTTGCAAAGGTTTCCTTGTCCATTTTTCGCAACCGGTTGAATTCTTGTGTATATGTGCACAACTACCACATGGTGATGGAGTCTACCATTGGTAGAGTGGGGAGTTCAACAAAAAAAAGAAAACCTTACCGATAATTTGTTTCATCCAAAGAAGAAATTCGCTACCTATACCGGATACCAAGGGGAAGATTACAGGAAAAGTGGTGTACTGAATCTAAATTGAGGGGAAAAAATCTATGACTACCCAATCAAAGCCCAACGGCATTGGGTTGACTCGTCTGCGTAATGCCGCTGTCTGTTCCCGTAACGGATTGATCTATATATGGAAAAATGAGGCGGCATTTCGGCAGGAGGCCCTGCTCTGCCTGCTTGGTGTACCGGTGGCCCTTTTTTTAGGCGGGAATGGTTGCGAACGGGCAGTGTTAATCGGTTCGCTCTACATGGTTCTTGTGGTGGAAATAGTAAATACGGCCATTGAATGCGCCATTGACCGGATAGGAAGTGAACACCACCAATTGTCCGGTGCCGCCAAGGACCTTGGATCACTTGCCGTTGCCCTTGCCCTCTGCGGTACGGGTATTGTCTGGCTGCTGGTGTTATGGCATTGAGATTATTTTGAGTGGTGGTGGTCCTGTTCTCCGAGGGCATGGGCGTGACTGTGCTGATGAACTTTAATGGTTTTGCTTTTATGGAGATGGCCATGCTTAAGGCTGTAAAACCCGGTACACAGTCGGGCAAGAAAATCCCAGTCGTGCGAGATCAGAATAAAGGGCATGTCCAGGCTGGACAGAACAGAGAGCAGGCGTGATTTGGCGTCATGATCGAGATCGTTGGTCGGCTCATCCATAAGAAGAGCCGATGGCTGCATGGCCAGCACCGTTGCCAGGGCGACCAGACGTTTTTCACCGCCGGAAAGCTGGTGGGTGATCCGGTCTTCATATCCCGTAAGGCCGATGGAATTGAGGGTCTCCACGCTGATGGCCCGTGCCTCTTCCCGTGAGCGGCCAAGGTTCAGTGGGCCGAATGCCACGTCTTCCAGCACCGACGGGCAGAAGAGCTGATCATCGGCATGTTGGAAAAGCATACCGATCCTGCGGCGCAAGGGAAAAAAATCTTTTTCCTCCCGCATGGGCCGACCCTGGAAGTATACTTCTCCCTGTGTTGGTCGCAACAGACCGACCATGATCTGCAACAGGGTTGTTTTTCCGGAGCCGTTGTCACCGAGCAGGGCGATCTTTTCCCGGTTTAAGCGGAAATCAAGATTGGAAAAGACGGGTTTCTCCCGGCCCGGATAGGTAAAGCCGATACCCCGTAGTTCAAGCATTGGCCGGCTGTTGTCTTCCGTTGTTGTCATTGATTGATTACCGAATGGTCAGAAAGGAAAATAGGAGCGAGATACCTACGCACAGCGCCAGAAACAACAGGTCCCTTGTTCCCGTACGCGGCTGAATCAGTACGGGAAAGGTGCCGGTGAAACCGCGCATGATCATGGCTTGATGGATGCGCCGGGAACGCTCATAACTACGGATCAGGGTCATGCCGATCAGGTAGCCGTAGGTGCGGTAGGTGTGCAGGTTGGTTGCCCCGTGAAAACAGCGCAGGACTGCCGATCGGCGCAATCGTTTGTATTCCAGTTCAATCCTGCCGAGATAGCGATAGGTTGTCAGCAGCAGGATGGTCAACTTGTTGGGCAGATGCAGTCGTTCCAGCCCATGGCCGATGGCGGCAATGGTTGAGGTCGCAAGCAGGGCGGTCAGCAGCAGATAAACAGCGTTGGCCTTCAGGGTAATGAGTCCGGCCAGCGTAATTCCCTTACCGCTTAATTGCAGAGAACCAAGCTGGATCATCTGTTCGCCGCCCCCGGTCAGGGGCAGGGTGATCCAGAGCAGAAGAATGAAGATATTGACGGCTGCAAGCCGCCGTGCAAGCGGCCTTAGGGGTAATCCGGCTGCATAGCAGCAACAGGCGGCAACAAGCAACCCGGCTCCGGCAACCTGGAAAGAGGAACCGGTGGCAATGCTGAGGGCAAGCACCATGGCACTGATTATTTTAACGGCCGGATCCGTCCGGTGCAGCAGAGAATCGCCGACGGCAAAGGGTTCGGAGATCATGGCATGCTCTGCCAGGGATCCATGTACAGCCAGAGCACTGCCCCTAACTCGACGGTTTTGTCTGTGCCGTCGGGACCGGGAAGGGTAAAATCCGCATCGTGCAGGGCCGCAAAGCCCCACCATCCCGGCTGGGGACAGGTAAAGGAAAAGATGCCCCGCTCATCGGTACGGATGACCTGAGTTTCGTGGGCAGGGGTCGGCGCGGAAAAACGTCCCTTGTTGTACAACTCCACTTCCACCTCGGAATGGGGCGCTGCTTTGCCATCCACCAGCACTTGCCCGACCATGGTATTGCCGCTGTAATTGCCGAAGGGTCGCAACAGGGGAACGATTTCCGTCTTCAGGCCAAGGGGGCGGCCCCATCCATGATCAGCGCCGAATGCGGAAACAATGGTTTTGGTATAATGTTTGATATAGATATCTTCCGCCGGCTCCCAGTAGGGTTTGGGTTCAACGGCAAAAATATAGATGCCGGGCCTGCGGAAACGATACTTCGTCTGCCAGCCCTGGTGCTTCATTACCTGAACGGGATGGAGACTGCCTGTGAGGTCAATCTGTTTGCCGTCAAGGTCAACAAAAAAACGGGTCGGTTTTTCCATGCTCAGGCCGATGCCGGAAAATGGATGACCAAAGGAAAGGGTTATCCTTTCCGTTCGCTGCTGTTGGTCAACGATATTTCTTTGGGGAATCAACATACCGAAATGGGCAAGGGCGTTTGATCCAGGGATCATTGCCAGGATCAATCCCAACAGCAGTGTGGACAATGATTTTTTCATAATTCGGTTCCTATCTTTGTTTTTTACGAGATGACCAGGCGGCAACCAGGCCGCCAATCCCGACCAGCCAGCCGATGCCGCCGATGATGTTCTGCATGGACGGACCGGAGTCCATCTGCCTGGCCATCATGGCCTTGAGCGGTTCAATTTCCCTGGCCACGGCCCTGGAGACCAGCCGGGCAAGATAGCGCTGCTCGTCAGCCGAAAGCGTCGGCGGCGATGGAGGATTATTTGGTTGGGCGGTGTGGACGGAATCTGCCGGTGTTTCCGGTGCGTCTATATCATTGCCCAGATCAGCCGGAGTCATGGTCCAGACGCCTTGATGCCCAGGGCCGCCGCTGACTGTAATTTTCACCGTATCATTCGGTGGCAGTTGCGGCCGGGGAAAATGAAGCATACCCCGGCTGTCGGTTTTTCCTTGAAAGAGAAGTTTTCCCGCGCTGTTGGTGACGGTCACCTTCCCGTTCACAACCGGTCGATTATGGCCAAATGAAGCGGTCACCACAATATCCCGGTCGTTGACATAGGCAAATACACCCAAATGATGCGCATGAGCAGGGATGGGAATGATAAAAATAAATAGCAGGAGAAGAGCTGGAAAAAGTTT
>DRLX01000433.1 GCA_011322715.1 Desulfobulbaceae bacterium | reverse complement strand
GTGTTGGTGGCGCCGCCCAGGTAAAGGCAATGAAGCAGGTTGCAGGTACGCTTCGTCTCGATCTTGCCCAGTATCGTGAGTTGGCTGCTTTTGCCGGTTTCGGCTCTGATCTTGATGCTGCAACACAGGCACAGTTGACCCGTGGTGAACGGCTTGTTGAGATACTCAAACAGCCTCAGTACCAGCCATTGTCGATGGAAAAACAGGTAACGATTATTTTTGCCGGTACTAAGGGTTTCCTTGATGAGTTCCCGATTGATACACTCGCAGATTACGAGCAGGAACTGTATACATATATCCAAAGTAACGAACCATCCATCTTCTCTGAATTAAAAGAGAAGGAAGAGATTTCGTCAGGTCTTGAAGAAAAAATGCGTAAAACGATTACTGCATTTAACGAGACGTTTAAGGCCACCAAGGGTTTGAATTAAGCATAGCACTGAGGTATCAATCCCATGCCAGGATTAAAAGATGTTAAGGATAAAATAGACGGCGTCTCCAAGACCTCGCAGATTACCAAGGCAATGAATATGGTTGCCTCTGCCAAATTGCGGGGTGCGCAGGAGAAAATGGAATCTTTCCGCCCGTATTCCGCCAAGTTTGCCGAGGCAATGGGAGATCTCTCCGGAGGTATGGAAGGAGCAGATCTGCCGCTCATGGAAGTGCGTGAGGTCAAAAGCGTTGAGATCGTCGCTGTCACCTCTGATCGTGGCCTCTGCGGGAGTTTTAATGCGCATATAGTCAGTACCGTTCACAAGCTGATTAAGCAGTATGAAGATGAGGGCAAAAAGGTTTCTATTGTCACGGTGGGCAATAAGGCCTACCAGGGGTTGAGGAGAACCGGTAAGGTTCGTGCCTCCTTCAAAGATATCATGGGTACGTTTCAGATGTTTAACGCCCGTGAAATCTCCCAGGGCATCAGTGAAACCTTTATTAAAGGTGAAAGCGACCAGGTAGATCTGGTTTACGGTAAATTTCATTCGGTAGCTGTTCAAAAACCCGAAGTAGAACAACTTCTCCCCATTAAGCCTGTAGAGGCTGAAGCAGAGGCGGAGGAGCAGAAAAGCGCAGTCAGCGGAGCGTATATATATGAACCTGAGCCTGGTGAAATTATGGAAGTCCTTCTTCCTCTTTTTCTCAATGTTCAGATTTATCATGCTATGCTTGAAGTTGGTGCCAGCGAACATGCCGCTCGTATGACGGCAATGGATAACGCGACCAACGCCTGTAAGGATATTATTGCTGAGTTGACTCAGCTGTATAATAAAGCTCGTCAGGCAGCCATTACCGGCGAGTTAATGGATATTGTCGGTGGTGCTGAGGCGCTGAAAGGCTAACGAGACTACCTTGGGTGTTTAATCTGATAGAGGAGGCCATTTCAAATGGGTGATTCGAGAGTTGGAAAAATTATACAGGTCATCGGGCCTGTTGTTGATGTTGAGTTTGAGGCGGGCGATCTGCCTGATATTTTGAATGCATTGTTTGTCAGTAATCCTGCAATTAGTGATGAACCTGACAATCTGGTCATCGAAGTTGCACAGCATCTTGGTGACAACTGTGTACGGACGATCGCCATGGACCAGACGGATGGTCTCGTCCGTGGGATGGAATGTCGCGACAGTGGTGAGCCGATTTCTATTCCGGTTGGTGAACCTGCACTTGGCAGGATTATGAACGTTGTCGGCCGCCCTGTTGATGGTTTGGGTCCGATTGATGATTCTAAAAGGATGCCGATCCATCGTCCTGCTCCGGCCTTTACCGAACAGGATACCGAAGTGCATGTCCTTGAAACCGGTATTAAGGTTATCGATCTGCTTGTTCCCTTTCCACGTGGTGGTAAAATGGGGCTGTTCGGCGGTGCCGGTTGCGGAAAGACCGTTATTATGATGGAGATGGTCAACAATATCGCCATGCAGCATGGTGGTATTTCCGTTTTCTGTGGTGTTGGTGAGCGTACCCGTGAAGGGAACGACCTGTACATGGAAATGAAGGAGTCAGGCGTTTTACCCAAAGCCGCTCTGGTTTATGGTCAGATGACTGAACCTCCCGGAGCCCGTGCCCGAGTTGCACTTACCGGGTTGACTGCCGCAGAATATTTTCGTGATGAAGAGGGACAGGACGTACTTTTCTTTGTTGACAATATTTTCCGTTTTACTCAGGCAGGTGCTGAAGTTTCCGCTCTTCTTGGACGTATTCCTTCTGCTGTTGGTTACCAGCCGACGCTTGCAACCGACCTTGGTGCTCTGCAGGAACGTATTACTTCAACAACCAAGGGTTCTATTACGGCTGTTCAGTGCGTTTACGTACCTGCAGATGACTTGACCGACCCTGCTCCTGCTACAACTTTTGCTCATCTCGACGGTACTGTTGTTCTCTCCCGTCAGATTGCAGAGCTTGGTATCTATCCTGCAGTTGATCCGCTTGACTCCACATCTCGTATCCTTGATCCAAATGTTGTTGGTGAGGAGCATTACAAGACTGCACGTGGTGTACAGGTTTCTCTGCAGAAATATAAAGAATTGCAGGATATTATTGCGATTCTTGGTATGGATGAGCTTGCAGAAGAAGATCAATTACTGGTTCAGAGGGCACGTAAAGTTCAACGCTTCCTTTCTCAGCCTTTCCATGTTGCCGAAGTATTTACCGGTATGGATGGTAAATACTGTAAGGTCGAAGATACCGTAAGAGGATTTAAGGAAATCCTTGAAGGAAAGCATGACGAACTTTCAGAGAATGCTTTTTACATGGTGGGAACCATCGAAGAGGCAATTGAGAAAGATGCAGCCGAGAAAGCCAAGGCATAATGTTTAAGGCGTAAGCTGAACCGAGGAAAAACAGATGGCACAAATTCATCTTGAAGTCGTTACCCCAACGGGACCGGTTATCAGTGACGATGTTGATCTCGTCACTGCGCCAGGTGTCGGTGGTGAGTTTGGCGTCCTGGCAAATCATGCTCCTTTTCTGAGTACGATAAAAACCGGTACTTTGAGTTTTAAGAAAGATAAACAGACAAAGTACCTTATGGTCAGCGGCGGATTTTCGGAAGTATCTAATAACAAAATTACTTTTCTTGTTGAAAGTGCTGAATTCGGGCATGAAATTGACGTTGATCGAGCATTGCGTGCCCGGGAAAGAGCCGAAAAGCGCATAGCCCAGGCCCAGTCTCAAAGCGAGAAAATTAATCGTACACGCGCAGAAGCTGCTTTAAAGAGAGCTATTGCCCGTATCCGAACTGCAGAACTTGCCAAACAATAAATTCTGCTGATTCAGGTAATTCAGGCCGTCCCTTTCGGGACGGCCTTTTTTTTCATTGGCTGTCCAATTTTCTCATTTCAGGCGCCAATCCTTCCCCCTTTTTTCATCTGGAGGTATTATGAAACCAAAAGAACGCATGGCAATACCCCGTCAATATCCAAAAGAACTTCCCCCTGAGGAACGGATCCATAATTTTAAAGAGGTGACGTTTGGTTTTGACGAAGAAACCGCCATCCTTGAGGCGAATCGTTGCCTTCAATGTAAAAAGCCGACCTGTATTGTCGGTTGTCCTATTCATAATGATATTCCCGGATTCATTGCCTTGCTTCGTGACCGTCGATTTGAAGAGGCCTATTGGAAGGTACGTGAAACCAGTACCATGCCCTCGGTCTGTTCCCGTGTCTGTCCACATGAGTTCCAATGTGAAGGATCATGTGTTCGTGGTAAAAAGGGAGAATCGGTATCCATTGGTATGCTTGAGCGCTATCTTACCGACTGGATGGTTGCCAATGGCAGGAATTTATATAGAGAATGTGCACAGGCTAATGGTAAAAAGGTCGCCGTCGTCGGTTCCGGGCCTGCAGGCATGACGGTTGCTCATATCCTGTCACACCAGGGATATCAATGTACTATTTTTGAATCTTTACCAATTTTCGGTGGCATGTTGTCGGTCGGTATTCCGCATTACAGGCTGCCACGTGATATTATAGGTGCTG
>DRLX01000432.1 GCA_011322715.1 Desulfobulbaceae bacterium | reverse complement strand
AGCAATTACGCCAGTATCAATGTACTGGATGAGCTTAAACGAATACCGGGCGTGGGCAAGGCCGAAATCTTAGGCGAAAAGAAATACTCCATGCGTATCTGGCTTGATCCGGCCAGGATCAAGGCCATGGGACTCAGTCCGGCCCAGGTCATCAGCGCCATTCAGTCGCAGAACAAACAAGCCGCCCTGGGAAGAATAGGGGCCGCGCCTTCCTATCCCGACCAGCAAATGCAGTTTGTCCTGACCGCAGAGGGGCGGCTGTCCACGGTGCGGGAATTCGGTAATATTGTTGTCAAGGCAAATGATGACTCCACCTTGGTCTATTTAAAAGATGTGGCCACCATTGAACTGGGTGCGGAAAAATATGACTGGAACGCCCTGCTCAACAAAAAGCCGGGCGCCATGATCGGTATTTACCAGCTTCCCGGCTCCAACTCGCTGGAAATCAAGAAAAACGTCATCAAGGCCATGGACCGGCTGCAGAGCCGTTTTCCCAAGGGGCTCCGCTATTCCATCCCCTACGACACCACCCTTTTTGTTGATGTTGCCATTAAAAATGTCGTCCAGAACCTGATTATCGCCGTTGCCCTGGTCATTCTGATTGTTTTCCTCTTCCTCGGTTCCTGGCGGCCGACCGTCATTGCCTCGGTGGCCATTCCCGTTTCCCTGATCGGCACATTCGGTGTTCTCCAGCTTGCCGGATTTTCCATCAACTTCCTGACCCTGTTCGGCCTGATTCTGGCCATCGGCATTGTCGTTGACGACGTTATCCTGGTGGTGGAAAACGTGGAACGGCTCATGTACGAACATCCGGACCTGACCATTCCCCAAGTGGTAAAGAAGGCCATGCTCCAGCTCATCGGCCCGGTCATTGCCACCACCCTGGTGCTGGTCGCCGTCTTTGTTCCGGTCTCGCTTATGCCCGGCCTGGTCGGCTCCATCTATAAACAGTTTTCCCTCACCATCTGTTTTGCGGTCATCATTTCCTCCATCAATGCCCTGACCCTGTCGCCGGCCCTGTCGGCAATCGTCATCAAACGACTGGGAAAAAATGAAGAAAAATTTGTCCTCTTTCGACTCTTTGACCGTTTTTTTGATCAATTGACCACCGGCTACATGGCCGTTATCCGCCTGCTGATCAAGATGCGCTACCTCGTTCTTCTTGTCTTTATCGGCCTGCTGGCGGCGACCTACTGGATATTTACCGTTACCCCCAGCGGTTTTGTCCCGGAAGAAGACAAGGGCGGCTGCATGCTCATGTACAACCTGCAGCCGGGGACCGCCATTGAACGGACGGCCGAGCTGCGCAAGGAGCTGGAAAGCATAATCCTGGATGTACCGGGGGTTGAAAACCTGATCATGATCGACGGCTACAACCTGCTCAGCGGCACCCTGGATTCCAGCGCCGGAGCGGGATTTGTCTCCTTTACGCACTGGAGCAAACGCACCGATCCCAAGCAGAGCGTTGAAGCCATCATCAAGACTATCAATACCAGGGCGGCAAAGTTAAGCGATGCCAGGGTGGCGGCCTTTAACGTACCCGGCATTCCCGGACTCGGCACCGTGGGCGGCTTTGATTTCCGTCTGCAGGATTACCTGGCAGGCGACATCAACACCTTTGTCGGCTATGCCGACAAGCTGATCGCCGCCGCCAACAAAGACCCGCGTATCGGTATGGCCTATACCAGCTATGCGCCCAACTATCCCATGCTGAAGATTGATATAGACCGAAAAAAGGTCAATGCGCTCGGCGTGGACATGGCTGAGCTGTTTTCCACCATGCAGATCTATCTCGGTTCCTTTTACGTCAATGATTTCAGCAAATACGGCAAGGTGTTCCGGGTCTTTGTCCAGGCCGACAAACGGTTTCGGAGTACGGTCCAGGATATCAGCAAGCTCTTTGTCCGCAACAGAAAAGGCGACATGGTCCCCTTAAGCGCTCTGCTCACGGTCGAATTCATGACCGCGCCCCAGGACCTGCCCCATTATAATCTGTACCGGGCCATTACCATAAACGGCAGCGCCGCGCCGGGCTACAGCTCCGGCCAGGCCATGGCAGCCATGGAGGAGTTGGCCGAAAAAATCCTGCCCGATGACGGCTCTTACGGTTATGACTGGTCCGGCATGTCCTACCAGGAAAAGCTGGCCGGAAACACCAAGGTCCTGGTCTTCGGCTTTGCCATTATCGTCGTCTATCTGGTCCTCTGCGCCCAGTATGAAAGCTGGATCCTGCCGATCATGATTCTAATCTCGGTACCGGTGGTCATGCTGGGGGCCCTGGCCCTGCAGAATATAGCGGGCCTGGACAATAATCTCTTTGCCCAGGTCGGCCTGGTGCTGCTTATCGGTCTCTCGTGCAAGAATGCCATTCTCATTGTCGAGGTTGCCAAAGAACAGCGGGAAAGCGGGGTGCCGATAATCGAATCGGCCCTGAATGCGGCCAGGCTGCGCTTCCGGGCCATTATGATGACCATTCTCTCCTTTGTCTTCGGCGTTATCCCGCTGGCCGTGGCCTCGGGAGCGGGCGCCATGACCATGCGCTCCATCGGCACCATTGTCCTGGGCGGCATGGTTGCGGCAACCTTTATCTCCACCATGCTGGT
>DRLX01000431.1 GCA_011322715.1 Desulfobulbaceae bacterium | reverse complement strand
GGTCATCGGCCGAAATATCGTCTTTTTCCGGAAGTTCGGCTGGTGCATCCGGTTTGGTGGGAATCCCTTTTTTTTCTTTCTCCTTGGCCTGCAAGCCGGTGGCAAGCAGGTGAAAATCTCTGGTGGTGCGCAGGACCTTCCCCTGGTTGTCAACCAGTTGATAACGCATTAGAAGATGACCGGGCAGGGAATCGGTGCGCCAGTCACTGCGACGGATCACCAGTTGATATTCCTTGAAAACAGCCTGCTCCAGGGCAGGGTAGAGTGAACCTTTATACAGGTCAAGCCTGTCCAGTATTCGATCCACTGCATCGGGAAGGGGAACCAGTCTGCGTCGCAGTTTTTTGGGCAGTCTTTTTAACAGATGAAGTATCTTTTCATCAAGAAGACCGGGAACCAGCCATTCAAAAACAGTCGGTGAAATTCGGGCAAGCCGGGAGTCGGATATCTGCACGGTTACGCCGTCTTCGTCCGTGCCCGGCTGAAAGCAGTACGTCAGCGGAAGGGTATACTCGGTGGCGGGCATTGTTGCCGGAAAGCGATACAGTTCTTCACTGTCGGGCGTCTGTCGGCAGATATCACTCTCCTGCATCATGAGAAACGAATGGTCTTTTTTCTTTTTCAGGAGTCTGTTCAAGGTAAACCTGTCATAGACCTTGCCGATTCTCTTGCGATAAAAGTCATACAGGACCTGGTCATCAACCAGGATAGAACGTCTGCGCAGCCGTTCTTCAAGGGCGGTGAACTTTTCCTGCAACGCGAGATTATGTTGGAGAAAGGGGTAACGCCCACCAAGGTCACCGGCTATCAAGGCCTGGTAAATAAAAATGTCCTGGGCCTGTGCTGCTGTTGCAGAATTGATCCGTCCATAATTGATCCGTCTTCCGGCAACTATGGGCAGGCCGAACAGGGAAACACGCTCAACCGCCTGGACCTGACCTGCCTTTTTGGCCCAGTAGGGCTCGGAATGGTGATAGTTGCAGAGCGGCCCGCCCAGATCTTCCAGCCAACGTGCATCAATGGCGGCAACCGTGCGCGCAAAGAGCTGCGAGGTTTCGACAAAATCAGCGGCAATGATCCAGGACGTATTCTTTGCATTATAGAGGACGGAACCCGGGAAAATGACAACCTCGCGGCCGCCGCTGACCGTATAGATGTTTTTTTCCTTTTTTTTGCCGATATTGCGTAAAAATCCACTGGCCAGAGATTGATGCACGGCCTCATACCCGGCCGGCGTGGTGTTTATGGTGAAATTGTTCAGCCCCTTGAGCAGATGGGAGATCTGTTCATGGACATCAAACCACTCTCGCATGCGCTGCCAGGAGAGATAATAGGTAGTGCAGAATTTTTTCAGTTTTGCACTGCTGAACCTTCCTTCACAAAATTCCTGCCACCTGTCCCAGATATTGAGCAGGCAGAGAAAGTCGGACCTGGGATCAAGAAAGACCTTTTGCGCCTCGGCTGCCTGCTGCTCCTTTTCCGCCGGTCTGATGCGCGGGTCCTGGATGGAAAGGGCGCTGCAGATAATGATCATTTCCCGCAGGGCTCCCCGTTGCGCGCCTTCGATGATGATCCTGGAAATGGCGGGATCAAGGGGCAGGCGGGCCATGATCCGGCCCCTTTTGGTGATGCGTTCTTTGTGATCGATTGCGCCCAGTTCTTTGAGACGTCGAAATCCCTCCCGTATCGCCCTGCCGGTCGGGGGATCAAGAAAGGGAAATGTTCGCGGATCTCCCAGGCCAAGGCTGATCATCTGCAGCAGCACTTCGGCCAGGTTTGAGCGTTGAATCTCCGGTCGGGTAAACTCCTGCCGCCCCTGATAATCCTCTTCACTGTACAGACGAATACAGGTTCCCGGCCCGGTGCGTCCGCAACGACCGGCCCGCTGGTCACAAGAAGCCTTGGCAATGCGCTGCACCCGCATGCTTGTGGTGCCGGAGCGGACATTATAGGTGGGAATTCTGGCAAGACCGGTGTCAACGACAAAACGGATACCGGGAACCGTGATCGAGGTTTCGGCGACGTTGGTCGCAACGATGATTTTTCTTTTTTTTGACGCTCTGAAAATTTTTTTCTGGTCCGCTGCCTGAAGCCTGCCGAACAGTGGAAGAACCAGGTGACGCTCATTATCAGGCATGGAGCAAAGGATTTTGACCGTATCCAGAATGTCCCGTTCGGTGGGCATGAAGACAAGAATATCTCCGCCGGGTCTGGAGCACAGGTCGCGGACAGCCGTGCAGGCCTGATCCACGTAATACTCCATACTTTCATCTTCTTCCGGGGTATGGACCATGGTGATGGGCCAGGTGCGGCCGGAAACGGTTATGATGGGCGCATGGTCAAAATGGTTGCTGAACTTTTCCGTGTCAATGGTTGCCGATGAAATAATGAGTTTCAGGTCTTTGCGTCGTTCCAGCAATTGTTTCAGGTAGCCAAGGAGAAAGTCGATATTGAGGCTTCGTTCGTGGGCCTCATCAAGAATGATGGTATCGTATCGGTTTAAAAGACGATCTTTTCTGCTCTCGGCAAGCAGCAGGCCATCGGTCATGAATTTGATTCTGGTTGTCTGTTTGCTGTTGTCCTTGAAACGGATCGCATAGCCGACCAGATCAGGGTGCCTGAGTTCTTCCGCAACACGTGCAGCCATACTGACAGCGGCGATGCGGCGAGGTTGGGTACAGCCGATTATTCTGTCTTTTCCCATGCCGCCTTCAAGACACATTTTCGGCAGCTGGGTGGTCTTGCCCGATCCGGTGTCACCGGCAATGACCAGGACCTGGTTTTCCCTTATGGCGCAGGCGATTCGCTCTTTTTCAGCGGTAATGGGAAGATGATCGGGGTAATGGAGGTTCATGATGAATGAAAAATATGCCTGAAAAATGTCTTGTTTACTGCTTGGAACGACAATGAATTTCTGATACTCTAAAAAAGAGACCGATGGTGGTTGGACCGGTCCCACTTGCGGAAATGGTTATACCGGAAAAAGATCAAGAAAACATCAGGAAACACAACGTAACTGGTCACAGGATTTGTAACTATGTGTTTTCATATACCTTCAACTTGTAAGTGGTCAGGGGTGCCGTAGATTCGTGCAGGCGCGACAGATCGCTATAGCCTACTATGCAGACAGTCGCGACCGTGCGAAGATACGGTGTCCCTGACTACTTATAACGCAACCGGGTGAAACAATGACAAAAAAAACCATAAAAAAAGCGGTAATACCCGTGGCCGGACTGGGCACGAGATTTCTGCCGGCGACCAAGGCCATTCCCAAGGAAATGCTGACCATTGTTGATCGGCCGACAATCCAGTATATTGTTGAAGAGGTGGTCGCCTCCGGTATCGAGGAGGTTATTCTTATCACCAGCGCCGGAAAGTCGGCCATTGAAAATCATTTTGACTATGATTTTCAACTCGATACGGTCCTGAAAGAAAAAAATAAGGTCGTCCTGCGTGGGGAATTGGCCAATATTTCCAATCTGATTGATATTGTTTCCGTCCGCCAGAAACAGCCGCTGGGGCTGGGCCATGCCATCTGGATGGCACGCAATGTTATCGGTAATGAACCCTTTCTTGTTCTGCTTGGCGATGATCTGGTGCGCAGTCCGGTACCCTGCTGCAAACAGATGATTGATCTCTACGACAAGGTCGGCGAATCCATTGTCGCCATCCAGCGTGTCCCGCTTGAACAAACCTATCAGTACGGTATTGTCGAGGGTGAGGAAACCGGGCATGAACGAACCTTTAAGGTCAAGCGAATGGTGGAAAAACCGGCCCCCGGCACATCCGACTCCGATATGGCCATTATCGGCCGTTATCTCCTTATGCCGGAAATATTTGACCTGCTGGCAAAAACCACGCCGGGCCATGGAGGTGAAATTCAGCTTACCGACGCCCTGCAGGCCTTGTCCAACCGCAGCGGCATGTATGCCTACGAGTTTGTCGGCAGACGCTATGATGCCGGAGACAAGCTCGGCTACCTGAAAGCCATTGTTGATTTTGCCCTGGAACATCCCACCCTTGGTAAGGCCTTTCACGAGCATCTGCACAAAAAAATGAACGGGAATACCTGATGCGCCGGAATCTTTGACGATGGACCGGTTGAAGAATAGTAACTGTTCAGGAGCACCCATCTCCGAAGTCTCGTACCTCGCTATCTGCACTGTCAGGTCTGATTCATAGAGGAATTACTATAGTTTGCAGGCCTGCCTGCACAGATTGGAGCACTCTTGAACAGTTACAGGCCGTGGCCGGAGAAGTTTTCCGCATCCACCTGAATAGTTACGAAGAATATACGATATATGCACTGTTATGAAGTTGCCGTTGTCGCACCTCTGGCAACTCCCTTGACCTACGGGCAACCGGTTGACCATGAGCATGCCCTGGAAATCGGTCTGCGGGTATTGGTTCCCCTTGGCGGTCGCCTGGTTACCGGCTATGTCCTCAATATCGTAGATCCTCCGGATAAAAAGTCCGGCAAGGATTCGATTACCATCAAGCCAATTGTTGATTGTCTCGACCGGGAGCCCCTCTTTCCCCCCGGCCTGGTTCCCCTGTATCGCTGGATAGCCGACTATTATCATTATCCGATAG
>DRLX01000430.1 GCA_011322715.1 Desulfobulbaceae bacterium | reverse complement strand
GTCAGTGTCGGACTGGCCTGTTTCCCGCACCACTTTCGAACCGGGGAGGAGGTGGTGGCTGCTGCCGATTCCGCCCTGTATCAGGCCAAGAATTCCGGACGAAACAGGGTCGTGGTTTTTGGCCGGTGAGTATAGCAATTGCAGGGAGTTGTATTGATTTGCCTGAATACAAAAAGTGAATACAAAGAAGGCGCTGGAGAATAAAACAAAATTTCAGCGCCTTTTTTGTGCATTGTTCCGGCTGTTGTAAGGAATGCGATTTTTTTTCTGATTACCCACAATTCTCAGCCTGATGCAAGGGATACCATCGCTGAATACCAAAGAGCATTACGTATACAACAATTTTATGATGAATTTACCGGGTTCTGCAGTCCGGATGAACAAGCGATGTTATCCCTGATTTATGAAAAACTGAGCTTTGTACGTAATAAGGTATTTTTTTTAGAAACTGTAACGTAAACCAAGCATCAGGTTGTTACTGTTGAAATCAAAATCCGCGCCATCAATGGTGGCATCACCTGTGCCGATAAAGCGGTACTCAGCATCTACAGACCATTGTTCATTGAAAGCATAGGCAACACCACCAATGAACTGGTATGTAAATACATTGTCATTGTCCGAAAAATCCAAACCAGGTGTATCCAGGTCAAGTTTTGAAAATCCGATACCGGCGCCGACAAACGGTGTCCAGGCGGATCCGGTGCTGATATCGTAATATCCGTTGAACATAAAAGATTTTGTTGTCAGGTCGCCTTCTGTAAAGTTGCCGTAGAGGTTATCGTAAGACAAACGGTCAAGATCATTCTTCTGCCGCATGAACTCAATTTCCAGTCGCATTGGGTTGGCGAAGTCATATCCTGCGGCAAGGGAAGCTAATATCCCGGTATCATACGTCATCTTAGCGGTTCCCGCCGCATTTGGCATGTTGTCGATATCTGTATCCATGGCCATGCCAAGCCCGACACTCCCTTTGATATAAAAGCTGTCATCGGCGGCAATTGCGCTTAAAGGTGCTGCAAGTACTGCCATGGCGGCAACGGTAATTAGAGATTTTTTCATTGTTCAGTCCTCTTGTTGAAAGTTAATGTGGTTAATCGTTGTTTATTGCTTTGGTTTGTCAACGGCCCATGCGCCGACCACCTCCACGTCCCTGACCCATACCCTGTCCGCTTCCACTGCCATCGGCAGTCGCATTGGCCGGAGGGCCTGAATATTGCTGTCGTTCCTCCATTGTCATATCCCGGGTTCGCTGTTGCCATTCCGAACGGAATGCGTTTTGTTCTGCCTCGCCTGCCTCACGCATGGTCCCCCGCTTCTGACTGAGTTCTTCATTACTCATGTTTGAATAATCCGTTTCCGCCCATGCCGGGGTTACCGCCATGAGCACCATTGCCAAAGCCACCGTTGTTCTACGTCTCCTTTGTGACATGATTTCTCCTTAGTTTTTTCAGGTATCTTTTTACCTTTAGCTGGCTCGGGTTGAATACCCTGCCGACTTGCGGTGAAGTAATTAGTAAATCCGAGCTATTTTCACTGCTCTTTTCACTGTTTAACTCTATGTTTTTCTGCTTTTAATTGTGTATGCGTGCTGAGGGATCAGTCCAGCCATCGGGTTTACCGGTTACTGGGTGTTGCCTGGAGTTGGCTCTTTTTCAGCAAGATGTACCTTTGTCCAGATTTCAACAGCTTGAGGGCGTCCGCCGCTATACTGCCCCCCTCCGCCTCCCTTCATCCCTCCGCCTCCGCCACGGCCGCCGCCATTACCCCTGCCTCTTCCTCCGCCACTGCCTCGGGATGGGGGTTTTAGTGTGCCGGTCTCAAAACCGATACCCAGGACTTTATTCTCTGCCGGTCCGGGAATGGGCATTCTAAGTTCATAAATGAGATATCCCTGCTCCATTCTTATTTGGGCGTATATCCCCGTTTCTTCGGCTTTGGTTATCGGCATGGTCCGGCGGCTGCCGGAGCCGTCGACAATTGCCAGATTATACTGTCCGGCTGTCGGGATTTTCCTGATACCGGTTTGTGGCTTATGATCTGCAACAGCTCTAAAATCCGGTCTTTGCCTGGGGAGTGGAAACTGCAACCCGAACTCTTTGTCAGTATCACCGCTGTTGTTGATCCAGAGGGTGAAACCCGCTTGCAGAAACACCCTCTTGGTTGTCTCGCTTCTGGTCAACAGGAGGATATAGAGATTTTCTTTATCGTTGAGTATGGAAATCCGTATTCTGGAATTCTGATCATAATAGGGCGTATCTTCGGTCCAATCCGTAATGATGCTGTCTATGGTGATCGGATTTGTCCGCCACCGGCTGTTTAATTCCACTTCATTACAGGCTGTCATTGATAAGGCTGCACCAATCAGGATGAACAGGTATGATCTTTTGATGCTAACCGGCATAATCGCTTTTTTTAGTTTCATGAGAGTTCCTTTGACTGAGTCAGTCTTGAATGCCGACAACCTACCGTACCCCTGTGTGGATTGCTGTTAAGTACAGGTCAAGTTATGTAAAGTTGTGTAAAGCTGTTGCGAGAAAAATAAAGGGTACGGTAGTATCCGGATAAGATGGTTTTTCGGAGTTTGAATGGTATGAAACAAATTTTAGTTATTGATGACGACAAAGAACTTTGCGAGTTGCTGAGTGAGTTCTTAGGGCCGGAAGGCTTTATTGTTGAGACGGTACATGAACCTCACCGCGGCTTGCTGCGAGCGTTATCCGGTGAACACTGGCTGGTGGTTCTTGATGTGATGCTGCCCGGTATGACCGGGTTTGAGCTCCTGCGCAGTCTCAGGAAAATATCCCGGGTACCGGTGTTGATGCTTACTGCCAGGGGAGAAGATATTGATCGTATCATCGGTCTGGAGATGGGGGCGGATGATTACCTGCCAAAACCCTTTAATCCCCGTGAACTTGTGGCCCGAATTCACGCCATCGGGCGTCGGGCTGGGCCGGTTGACGATAAATCTTCCGACTCAAGCCTGTCACGGATAGAGCTTGATGATATTGTTATCGACCTGGCATCAAGAACCGTGAAGCAGGGGGGAGCAGATATCAAGGTCACCGCGGTGGAGTTTGCCCTGTTGTATGAATTGTTGAATAAGGCAGGTCGGGTGATGAGCCGTGAAGAGTTGACAAAAAAGGTTCTGGGCCGTGAACTTGAAATTTTCGATCGAAGTATCGATGTCCATATCAGTAGCCTGCGCAAGAAACTGGGACACAAGATAGCTGAACGGGAGCGGATCAAGACTATTCGATCGGTCGGCTATCTCTACACCCTGGCCCAAGAGGAAGGGTGATCATGCGAAGCCTTTTTGGTAAGATTTTTCTCAGTTTTCTCCTTATTCCCCTGATGGCAAGTATCACC